>NZ_JBKOQN010000023.1:0-131851 GCF_046764895.1 Nocardia sp. CWNU-33
CGACCGGCCCGTACTCGATGATCACCCAGCAGCCGCTGGGTGGTAAGGCGCAGTTCGGTGGCCAGCGCTTCGGCGAAATGGAGTGCTGGGCCATGCAGGCCTATGGCGCGGCCTACACGCTGCAGGAGCTGCTCACCATCAAGTCCGATGACGTCGTCGGCCGCGTGAAGGTCTACGAGGCGATCGTCAAGGGCGAGAACATTCCGGAGCCGGGCATCCCGGAGTCGTTCAAGGTGCTCCTCAAGGAACTCCAGTCCCTATGCCTCAACGTCGAGGTGCTGTCTTCCGACGGCGCCGCGATCGAGATGCGCGACGGCGACGACGAGGACCTGGAGCGCGCGGCGGCGAACCTGGGCATCAACCTGTCCAGGAACGAAGCAGCCACCGTCGACGACCTGGCGAACTAGGCGGTCGGCCGGATGCCGTTCACTTCGAACGGCATTCGGCCCCGCGTTCCACCAACTAGTGAACTTTTTGCTCGAATTCGACCCGAATAGGGGAAAGGAAGTTACGTGCTAGACGTCAACTTCTTCGATGAACTCCGGATCGGCCTGGCCACCGCCGAAGACATTCGGCAGTGGTCCTTCGGCGAAGTGAAAAAGCCGGAGACCATCAACTACCGCACGCTCAAGCCGGAGAAGGACGGGCTCTTCTGCGAGAAGATCTTCGGTCCGACCCGGGACTGGGAGTGCTACTGCGGCAAGTACAAGCGCGTCCGCTTCAAGGGCATCATCTGTGAGCGCTGTGGCGTCGAGGTGACTCGCGCCAAGGTGCGTCGTGAGCGGATGGGCCACATCGAGCTGGCCGCTCCCGTCACCCACATCTGGTACTTCAAGGGCGTGCCTTCGCGTCTGGGCTACCTGCTCGACCTGGCGCCGAAGGATCTGGAAAAGATCATCTACTTCGCCGCCTACGTGATCGTCGGCGTCGACGACGAGCTGCGCCACAACGAGCTCTCCACTCTCGAAGCCGAGATGGAGGTCGAGAAGAAGGCGGTCGCCGACCAGCGCGACGCCGACCTGGAGGCCCGCGCCCAGAAGCTCGAGGCCGACCTGGCCGAGCTCGAGGCCGAGGGCGCCAAGTCCGACGTCCGCCGCAAGGTCAAGGACGGCGGCGAGCGCGAGATGCGTCAGCTCCGCGATCGGGCCCAGCGTGAGCTGGATCGGCTCGAGGAGATCTGGACCACCTTCACCAAGCTGTCGGTGAAGCAGCTCATCGTTGATGAGGTGCTCTACCGCGAGCTGGTCGACCGCTACGGCGAGTACTTCACCGGCGCCATGGGTGCGGAGTCCATCCAGAAGCTGATGGAGAACTTCGACATCAACGCCGAGGCCGAAAGCCTGCGGGAGACCATCCGCAGCGGCAAGGGCCAGAAGAAGTTGCGCGCGCTCAAGCGCCTCAAGGTCGTCGCGGCGTTCCAGACCAACGGCAACTCGCCGATGGGCATGGTGCTCGACGCTGTCCCGGTGATCCCGCCGGAGCTGCGTCCGATGGTTCAGCTCGACGGTGGCCGTTTCGCCACCTCCGACCTGAACGACCTGTACCGCCGCGTGATCAACCGCAACAACCGCCTCAAGCGACTGATCGACCTCGGCGCGCCCGAGATCATCGTCAACAACGAGAAGCGGATGCTGCAGGAGTCCGTCGACGCGCTGTTCGACAACGGCCGTCGTGGCCGTCCGGTCACCGGACCGGGTAACCGCCCGCTGAAGTCCCTGAGCGATCTGCTCAAGGGCAAGCAGGGGCGTTTCCGTCAGAACCTGCTCGGCAAGCGCGTCGACTACTCGGGCCGTTCGGTCATCGTCGTCGGTCCGCAGCTGAAGCTGCATCAGTGTGGTCTGCCCAAGCTGATGGCGCTCGAGCTGTTCAAGCCGTTCGTGATGAAGCGTCTGGTCGACCTGAACCACGCGCAGAACATCAAGTCCGCCAAGCGGATGGTCGAGCGTCAGCGTCCCCAGGTGTGGGATGTCCTCGAAGAGGTCATCGCCGAGCACCCGGTCCTGCTGAACCGTGCGCCCACCCTGCACCGCCTCGGCATCCAGGCCTTCGAGCCGCAGCTCGTCGAGGGTAAGGCGATCCAGCTGCACCCGCTCGTCTGTGAAGCGTTCAACGCCGACTTCGACGGTGACCAGATGGCCGTGCACCTTCCGCTGTCCGCGGAGGCGCAGGCCGAGGCCCGCATCCTGATGCTGTCCTCGAACAACATCCTCTCGCCCGCCTCGGGTCGTCCACTGGCCATGCCGCGTCTGGACATGGTGACCGGCCTGTACTACCTGACTCGCCTCGTCGAGGGCGCGAAGGGTTCCTACCAGCCGGCCTCCAAGGACGCTTCCGAGCAGGGCGTGTACTCCTCGCCTGCCGAGGCGCAGATGGCGGTCGACCGTGATGAGCTGACCGTGCGTTCGCTGATCAAGGTGCGGCTCACCGAGCAGCGCCCGCCGAAGGACATCGAAGCGGAGCTGTTCCCGGAGGGCTGGAACCGCGGTGACGCGTGGCTCGCGGAGACCACGCTGGGCCGGGTGCTGTTCAACGAGTTGCTGCCCGCGGACTACGCGTTCATCAACGAGCAGATGCCCAAGAAGCGTCAGGCGACGATCATCAACGATCTGGCCGAGCGCTACCCGATGATCGTGGTCGCGCAGACCGTCGACAAGCTCAAGGACGCGGGCTTCCACTGGGCCACGCGTTCGGGTGTGACGGTCTCGATGTCCGACGTGCTGGTGCCGCCGGAGAAGGCCGAGATCATGGAGCGCTACGAGGCGCTCGCCGATCAGATCGAGAAGAAGTACCAGCGTGGCGCGCTCGATCACACCGAGCGCAACAGCGCCCTGGTCAAGATCTGGCAGGAAGCGACCGAAGAGGTCGGTACGGCGCTGCGTGCGCACTACCCGCCGGACAACCCGATCATCACGATCGTCGAGTCGGGCGCGACCGGTAACTTCACCCAGACTCGTACCCTCGCCGGTATGAAGGGCCTGGTTACCAACCCGAAGGGTGAGTTCATCCCGCGGCCGATCAAGTCCTCCTTCCGTGAGGGCCTGACGGTTCTGGAGTACTTCATCAACACCCACGGTGCGCGTAAGGGTCTGGCCGACACCGCGCTGCGCACCGCCGACTCGGGTTACCTGACCCGTCGTCTGGTGGACGTCTCGCAGGACGTCATCGTGCGTGAGCACGACTGTGGCACCGAGCGCGGCATCATCGTGACGATCGCCGAGAAGCAGGCGGACGGCTCGCTGATCCGGGACGCGCACGTGGAGACCTCCGCGTATGCGCGCACCCTGGCATCGGACGCGGTGGACGCCAAGGGCAACCTCGTCATCGCCAAGGGCGCCGACCTGGGCGACCCGGCCATCGAGGCGCTGCTGGAGGCCGGCATCACCGAGGTGAAGGTCCGCTCCGTGCTGACCTGCACCACCGGCACCGGCGTGTGTGCGACCTGCTACGGCCGCTCGATGGCGACCGGCAAGCTGGTCGACATCGGTGAGGCCGTCGGTATCGTCGCCGCGCAGTCCATCGGTGAGCCCGGTACCCAGCTGACCATGCGTACCTTCCACCAGGGTGGTGTCGCAGGCGAGGACATCACCGGTGGTCTGCCGCGTGTCCAGGAGCTGTTCGAGGCCCGCGTGCCCAAGGGCAAGGCTCCGATCGCCGAGGTCTCCGGCCGCGTGCGGATGGAAGACGACGATCGCTTCTACAAGATCACCATCATCCCGGATGACGGTGGCGAAGAGGTTGTCTACGACAAGCTCTCGAAGCGTCAGCGTCTGCGTGTCTTCAAGCACGACGACGGCACCGAGCGTCTGCTCTCCGACGGTGACCACGTCGAGGTCGGCCAGCAGCTGCTGGAAGGCGCGGCGGATCCGCACGAGGTGCTGCGCGTGATGGGCCCCCGTCAGGTGCAGATCCACCTGGTCCACGAGGTCCAGGAGGTCTACCGCTCGCAGGGTGTGTCGATCCACGACAAGCACATCGAGGTCATCGTGCGCCAGATGCTGCGTCGCGTGACGATCATCGATTCCGGTGCCACGGAGTTCCTGCCCGGCTCGCTCACCGAGCGTTCCGAGTTCGAGGCCTCCAACCGTCGCGTCGTCGCCGAGGGCAATGAGCCCGCGGCCGGTCGCCCGGTGCTGATGGGTATCACGAAGGCGTCGCTCGCGACCGATTCGTGGCTGTCGGCGGCATCCTTCCAGGAGACCACTCGAGTCCTGACCGACGCGGCCATCAACTGCCGCTCGGACAAGCTCATCGGCCTCAAGGAAAACGTGATCATCGGCAAGCTGATCCCGGCCGGTACCGGTATCAACCGCTACCGCAACATCACGGTGCAGCCGACCGAAGAAGCCCGTGCCGCGGCGTACGCGGTGCCGTCCTACGACGACACCTACTACAGCCCGGACAGCTTCGGCGCCACCACCGGTGCCGCGGTCCCGCTGGACGATTACGGTTTCAGCGACTACCGGTAATTCGGTAGCCTGCAACAACATTCGGCCCCCGCTCCTGCTGGAGCGGGGGCCGATGTGCGTTCGGGCCGGCCGGCGTCAGCCCAGGAACGGTTGGGTTCGCCCTTCGATGTGATGTCGCAGGCGGAGTCGGACAGTGTCATGAACCGGTGCGCTATCGAGCTTGCTCAGGTGGTCTCCCAAGCATGGACAACCGCGAAGGCCCCGGGGTATGAAAGTGGAACACGTTTCAGTTTGAGGCTGGTGGGAGATTCGATGGACAGCGCAACCATGGGCGAGCTGGTGATGGCCGGGTTTCAGAAGCTGGGTTTCATCCAGTACGCCGGCATCGAAGGGGTGGAGTTCGGTCCTGGCCGCAATGTTGTGTCGATTGCGCCGCATTCGGAGCACTTCAACCACAACGGTGATCTGCATGCCGCGGTGTTGTTCGGGCTGGCGGAGACGGCGGCGATGGGGGCGTCCATCTCCGGCATCGTCGATCTGATGGGGGAAACATTCATCGTCGCCAGGGACGGGCGGATCGAATATCTGGCGCGCGCGAAAGGCGCGGCGGGGCCGTTTCTGGCGACCTCCGAGGTATCGGCCGACACCCTCGCGAAGGTCCGAGCGGACATCGCGGCCCGCGTCGCGATCGAACTGGAGGTTCCGGTGAGCATTGCCGACGGCACGGGAAAGGTCGTCGCCACAGCGGCATTCACCGCTGTTATTCGCCCCAAGCGGCAATAGAACCGGCTCGTGCGAGCCATCGGGAGGGTGCGTCACCAGCGGTGCGCGCATCCTCCCGATGTCGCACTCAGCGCTTCGTGTCGAGCACCTCAGCGCTCGCTGTCCAGTAGCGCCATCTGTGCTGTGGCGTAGCGGTCGCCCGCGATCTGATCGGCTGGCACCGCCGCCTCGATGACGGCCAGCTCTTCGGCGCTGAGCTGCACATCCAGTGCGCCCAGGGTTTCGGTCCACCGCTCACGGCGGCGAGCACCGATCACCGGGACGATGTCCTCGCCTCGGGTCAACACCCACGCGATGGCCAGTTGCGCCACCGAAACACCCTGTTGCGCGGCGATTTTCGCCAGCGCATCGACCAGGTTCAGGTTCTGGGTGAAGTTCTCGCCCTGGAAGCGCGGGCTGTGGGCGCGGAAGTCGTTGGCGGCGAAGGTCGTTTCCCGGCGTACGCTGTCGCTGAGCAGGCCACGGGACAGCACGCCATAGGCGGTGATGCCGATGCCGAGCTCGCGAGCAACGGGCAGGATTTCGGCCTCGATGCCGCGGGAGATCAGCGAATACTCGATCTGCAGATCCGCGATCGGATGCACGGCGGCGGCCCGGCGGATGGTGTCCGCACCGACCTCGGACAGTCCGATGTGGCGGACATAGCCGGCCTCGATGAGTTCGGCGATCGCGCCGATGGTGTCCTCGATCGGGACGTTCGGGTCGAGGCGGGCGGGGCGGTAGATGTCGACGTAGTCGACGCCGAGGCGTTGCAGGCTGTAGCCGAGGGAGTTGCGCACCGCGGCCGGGCGGCTGTCGAAGCCGTCCCAGGTGCCACCGGGACCGCGCATCGCGCCGAACTTCACGCTGAGCATCACGTCCTCGCGGGGACGCTCGGCGATGGCCTTGCCGATCAGCATCTCGTTGTGGCCTGCGCCGTAGAAGTCGCCGGTGTCGATGAGGTTGGCGCCGGAGTCGAGTGCGGCATGGATGGTCGCGGTCGACTCGGCGTCGTCGGCGGCGCCATACATGCCGGACATGCCCATTGCGCCGAGACCGATACGGCTGACGGTCGGTCCGGTGCTGCCGAGCTGCGTGGTGGAGATCTTCGATGTCGTCATGGGACAAAGCCTGATGTACATCCAAGGATGGCGGCAGAGATCGCTTATCGGGGGAGCGGCGATCCCTGGCTCGCGGTATCGGGTTCGGGCACAGTGGAGACATGGACCGATCCGAATTGGCCGATTTCCTGCGTCGCCGCCGCGAGCAATTGACGCCGGCCGACGTCGGCCTGCCGCCGGGCGTCCGGCGTCGCACCCCCGGGCTGCGCCGCGACGAGGTGGCGTTGCTGGCGGGCATGTCCACCGACTACTACACCCGGCTCGAGCAGTCGCGAGGTCCGCGACCCTCGACCCAGGTGCTGGCGTCGCTGGCGCGAGCATTGCGGTTCAGCAGCGACGAGCGCGATCACCTCTACCACCTCTGCGACCACGCGGCCCCCGGCGGCGACTTGGGCGACAAGCACGTCGGCCCCGGCCTGCTGCACGTGCTGGCCAAGCTCGACGACACCGCGGCCGCGGTGGTCACCGACCTCGGCGAGGTGCTCGTGCAGAATCGGATGCACATGTTGCTCGTCGGTGACCACGGAAATCGACGTGGCATGGAGCGGTACTACTCGTGGCGCTGGTTCACCGAGCCGCGGTCCAGGTCGATCTTCCCGGAGGAAGACTGGGATCGGTTGGGCCGCAGCCACGTTGCCGACCTGCGAGCTACCGCGGCGCGTCGCTCCGGCGATGCCGACGTCACCGAGTACGTGCGCAAACTGCGTGCCGCGAGTGCGGAATTCGAGCGGCTGTGGAACGAACACGAAGTGGCGGTGCGGGTTGCCGACACCAAGCGGATTCTGCATCCCCAGGTCGGCCTGATCGACACCGTCTGCGAACCCCTGCTGACGCCGAACTCGGCCCAACGGCTGCTCGTCTATTTGCCGCGCCCGGGCACGGATGCCGCCGACAAGCTGGACCTGTTGCGCGTCATCGGAACCCAGACCCTGGTGTCCGACGACATCCACCGATAGCCGTCGAGGTCAACAGCCGACAGGGTGAAATCCTGGGCGGATGCGGCGACCGGCGGGATTCGAACCCGCGGACGGATCGGAGCAGGACCGCTCGTCTCCATCACACCGGCAGCCGAGGTTCCTCCGGCTGCCGGTCTGCATTGGGCCGCTCTGCCACGGTCCGCATCCTGCGGGATCGCGCGATCCCGCTGACGACATCCTAGGAACGGACCACATCATTTGTAGAGCGATTTTTTGCGCGCCGGGTGTCCAGCCTCGCTATACGTGTGTGCTCCACAGGATCCGGCCACCGCTGGCCCGGGGGCGAGCGAGCTCAACGGGCATCAGGACCTGCTCTGCGGAATCTCCGGCGACAAGGCATTGACGGGATGAGTGCCGAGAGTTGCTACTGAACTAGATGGTTCAGTATGACTTCCTCGACGAATCGTTCGGGGCGCTCGCGGATCCCACCAGGCGCGGGATTCTGCAGCACCTCGGGCAGGGGCCCGCATCGGTCAGTGAACTGGCGGAGCGCTTCGAGATGACCCTCACCGGCATCAAGAAGCACATCCACCTGCTGGAGGGCGCGGGCATGGTTGTCACGGAGAAGCGCGGACGGGTCAGATATTGCCGGCTCGGCGCGAATGTCTTCGATCGCGAGCTGGCGTGGATGCAGGAACATCGGCGCATGGTGGAAGCCCGGATGGACCGTCTCGGTGAATTCCTCGAGCGAACGGAGCACGACCAATGAGCACAGGCACCACAACCGACGCAACGATTACCACCCCCGTGGAACGCGAGATCCACATCGAACGGACCTTCGACGCGCCACTCGAGCGGGTGTGGAACGCCTACAGCCGGATCGAGCAGCTGGTCCAGTGGTGGGGCGGCGGCGACCGCTTCGACGTGGAGCGCTGGGAATTCCGCAAGGGCGGCCACTACCGCTTCGTCCAGCATTCCGACGGCGAAGTACACGGCTTCGAGGGCCGATTCCGTGAGATCACGCCGATGGAGCGGATCGTGCAGTCCTTCGAATGGGACGGCATGCCCGCCCATATCGCTATCGACAGCGCCACTTTCGTCGATCTCGGCGACGTCAGAACAAAGGTGGTGACCGTCAGCCAGTATCACACCCCGCAGGAGCGCGACGGAATGCTGCAGTCCGGCATGGAGACCGGGCTCAACGCGAGCTATCGGGCGTTGGACGCGCTGCTCACCAAGGGTGCGTGAGCCATCCGAAAGATATTTCTGCACCGAGCAATCCGGCCCTGCGTCATCGATCGAGGCAGGGCCGGACTGTCGAACGGCGAAATCAGGTGCGAGCAGGTCCGATTCGACGCTTGCGCGGCTTCAGATACAGTCCGGGCAGGGGTGGCGCCGGGATCCGCTGCTCGGGCGGGTGGCCCGCGATATCGGCGAACCGTTCGATATTCCGGTTCTCCCAGTCATTTCGGGCGGTGACGATGTCCTCGTGGCTGCGGCCGACGAAGTTCCACCACATCACCAGATCCTCACCGAACGGCTCGCCGCCGATCAGCGCGAAGTGTGCGCCGTTCGCGCTGCTGAGCGGCAGTTCGGTGCGCTCGGTGCCCAGGTACAGCAGCGGGCCCGCACCGACCTCGGCGCCCGCTACGGTGACCGCGCCCTCGATCACCAGCACCGCGTATTCGAAGCCGGGTTCGAGCGGAAGGGTGGTCTCGGTGCCCGGCTCGATCCGCACGTCCGCGCCGACGAGGGGCGTGTAGGCGATCGCCGGTGAGGTGTGACCGCCGAGTGAGCCCATCAGCACAATCGCACGCACGCCGGGCGTCGCGTACACCGGTAGTTCGCGATGCTGCTCGAAGTGCGGTTCGATCGCGGCTCGGTCACCAGGCAAGGCGATCCACAATTGCAGCCCGTGCCCCGAGTGCGCGCCCGTGACCTTGTATTCGGAATGCGCGATGCCACGTCCCGAGGTCATGAGGTTCAGCTGGCCCGGCTCGATCTCCACATCGGACCCGACCGAGTCGCGATGCCGGATCCGGCCGTCGAACGGCCAGGTCACCGTTTGCAGGCCGATGTGCGGGTGCGGGTCGATATCGGGGGAAGCCCCCGTCTTGGTGACGGTCGGCGACCCGAAATGATCGAGGAAACACCATGCCCCGACGGTCGGCAGATCACGTTGCGGCAGTACGCGTTCGACGAAAACGCCGCGCACACCGCCGAGCGGCACCTCACGTGCGGGGAAGAACTCGGTCACCGGACCCGGCCACGGACCCGCCTCGCACAGCGCTTCCTCGGGGTGCGGATCCAGATCGCTCACCGTGTGATGCCCTTGCCGACCACGTGTTCGTCGTACTGCGGGTGCTTCTCGAGGTAGGCCTTGATGAACGGGCACAGCGGCCGGATCACCCGGCCACGCGCGATGACGTCCTCGATGGCCTGCCCAGCGAGAATGCTGCCGAGACCCTTGCCGGAGAAAGCGCCATCGATCTCGGTGTGGATGAACACCGTCTCGTCGTCGCGCTCCTCGTACTCACTGAAACCGGCGAGTTCGCCGCCGTAGAAGACCTCGTAGCGGTCCTTCTCGTCATTGCGGACGACCTTGCTCTCCGGAGCCGATTCGGTCATGTTCGCCCTCTCCTTCCGCGTGCGCACCGGATGCATGCTCATGATCGACACCCGGTTGAACGCGCCGATCGTCGTCGCGACCCAGATGACGGTGGAAACCTGATCATCCGACAAATGCTTCCGCGCGAAAGCGTACTCACGCTCCATCGTCGGCTGATCCGGCAATGTGGTGGTGAGCTCGGCGAGGGCGAGGGTGGCGCATTCGAGCGGGGTGAACAGCTCGGTGCGGCGCCAGGCCGGCAGTACGGCGAGTTCGCGCTCGGTGGCGCCTGCGGCGATAGCGGCACGATGGTGCACGTCCAGGCAGAAGGCGCAGCCGTTGATCTGCGAAACGCGAACGTTGATCAGTTCGATGAGCCTGCGATCGAGCCCCGCTGCGGCGCCCGCGGCACGGACCGCGCTCGCGACGGTGTTGAGTGCGCGAAACGCATCGGGTGTTTGCTTGTCGATCCAGACGTGGTCGTCGTCGTGGCCTCGGGACTCCATGAGCCCGGATAGTAGAGCAGCAGCACGGCGACCTGGTCGGACTGTGCTCCAGATCGCCCGCGCTGCCCTGGTATTCGAGCTCAGGAGATCTCGCTGAACCGCCGAATCTGGAACGGCTCGGCCAGGATCTCCGCGAGCGCTGCCGCGCCCTGCTTCAGGTGCGGTGTCGCGAAATGCTCTGCAAGGGCCGCTGCGTCGACCCACTCCTCGAGCAGCACCATCCGGCTCGGATCGGTCGGGTGCAGGTAGAGCTCGTAGCGTAGGCAGCCTGCCTCGGCGACCGTCGGTGCGACAAGGGCCTCCAGCGTCTCGCGCAGGTCGCCCTCCCGTCCCGGCTTCGCGTGGAATCGGACATTGAGCGTCAGCGTGGACACAGATGATCTCCTGCTCTCGTGTGCGGGTCGATGGTCGCGGAGGTCACGCCTCGAGGCCCGCGCTGTGGTGTGCGGTAAGAATTGCCGGTCGGATCGCCGAGGCTTTGCCCTCGTACACGTCGATCTTGTAGTCCAGCACGGCCACGGTCTGGCGCAGTTCATCGATCTTGGCGAGTACCTCGGCGCGAGTATTGCGGAACATCTCGAGCCGTTGCGGGAACGTGGAATCGCCTGCCCGGACCAGTTCGGCGTAGCGGACCATATCGGCCACCGACATGCCGGTCGTGCGAAGCCTGCCGATCAGCGCGAGCCACTCCAGATCGCGGTCGCTGAACCGCCGCTTCCCGGTGTGATCGCGCCCGATGTAGTCCATCAGTCCGATCCGCTCGTACCAGCGCAAGGTGTCCCGGCTCAGGCCCGAGCGTTCGGCAGCATCGCCGATCGAGTACCTCGGGCGCTCCCTGTCGGCACTGACAACACTCTGACTTGCAGTTTCACTCACTGCACTCGCCCTTCCCGTGGAACACCGACGACGCTACTCGCCTGGAGCGCACTCCAAGCAAGGCTATTCTTCCGGCAAATCGGAACGCCGTCGAACGGGCGGTGCGCCGAGGCGGACGGGTCAGTCGCGCTTCGGCAGTTCCTGGACGGCCCACTTATTGCCGTCGGGATCGGCGAAGAACGTGAACAGGCCCCAGCCCATGTCCTTGACCGGTGACGCCTCCACGCCGGCCGCGACCAGCTGCTGGTAGGCCGCTTCGGCGCTGGCGACGACGACCTGCATGCCCTCGACGCTGCCAGGCGCGGCCTCCGTGATGCCCCTGCCGATACAGATCGAACAGCCGGAACCGGGCGGGGTCAGCTGTACGAAACGGATGTCCTCGGTGGGGCTTTCATCGAAGTCGGCATTGAAGCCGATCTTGGTGTAGAAGTCCTTGGCCCGATCGACGTCGGTGACCGGAATGGCGACGAGCTCGATTTTCCAATCCATAGTCCCGAGCATCCCACCGAGGCCCGACAAAGTTCGGGTTTCGCGCCTACGCTGGGAGCATGCCAGGTAAGGACATCGATCGGGTCAAGGCACGTGCCGCCTGGGCCACGGTCAAGGAAAGCCCGGTGATCACCGCCATCGCGGTGGCGCCGTTCGTCGTCGCGTTCGGTCTCGTCTGGTGGCTGGTCGGCGGGTTCGCCGCCTTCGTGCTGCTTGTTGTGCTCGGCGTTGTCGTTGTCGTCGGCGGCAAGCTGCGGCACTGACATCGAGGCCGATGCCGCCGGGCGTCCGCAACGTGGCCGGGGAGTTGGTCAGCGTGGAACCGAGGAATTTCTCAGCGCGGAATGTGGAAGCGCACGAGCTCTCCGGTGCCCGGGTCGACGTCCGCCCACGGGCGGTCGAATTCGAGCACTGCGAGTGCCGAGGTGGGGAACTTCCTGCTGAGCTCGACCGCCTGCATCGAGTCGCGGTTGCCCGCCAGCTCCCATGCCGTCCACGGCATTCCGGGCGCGTGCCCGATCACCAGCAAGGTCGAGACGGCGTCGTCGCTGAGCTGGACCAGTTCGATGAGAGTCCGCGGCGAGGCCTCGTAGATGCCGGATTCATAGACGACCGGCGCGTCGATCCCGGCGGCGGCCAGCGTTTCCCGGGTGCGTGTCGCGGTCGAGCACCGCACGGCATCGATCGGCGGCTGAGTATCGCGCAACCATTGCCCCGCCAAGCCCGCTTCGCGCTCTCCGCGCGCCGCGAGCGGGCGTTCGTGGTCGGCGACACCGTCCGGATAGGCCGATTTGCCGTGCCGCATGAGGATCAGAGTCCGCACCATAGGGATACCGTAGGGCCTCCGGCCGAGAGGCGTGAACCACACTCGAGGCAAACTGAAAGCGGCGTCACAACGCGGTGCCCTGCGGGACACTCCCGCGGGTCCACTGTTGTAACGCTTCTGCCCATCTTCAACCCTTGGGTGGCCTACAGCCCACGCACATTTTCGAGGATCTGCACACTATGGCCTACGTAATCACGCAGCGTTGTTGCAACGACGCCAGCTGCGTCTCCGAGTGCCCGGTCGATTGCATTCGTCCCACACCGGATCAGCCGGAGTTCGCGACGACCGAGATGCTCTACATCGACCCTGACACCTGTATCGATTGCGGTGCCTGTGTCGACGCGTGCCCGGTGGAGGCCATCTTCTCCGAAGATGATCTGACTGCGTCGCTAGCCAGGTATCGCGATATCAATGCCGCGTACTTCCAACGGCACCCGCTCGAATCGAACTTCGATCCGATCGTGACGCCTGCGCGGCCGCCCAAGGACCTCGGCACCCTGCGGGTCGCGATCGTCGGCGCCGGACCCGCGGCCTGCTATGCGGCCGACGAGCTGCTGCGCCGCGCCGACGTGGAGGTCGAGATGTTCGACCGGCTGCCGACGCCGTGGGGTCTGGTGCGCGCGGGCGTCGCCCCCGACCATCCCGGCACCAAGACCGTCTCGGGTCTGTTCGAGTCCGCGTTCCGGCGGGAGACGTTGCAGTACTACCTCAATGTCGAGGTCGGCACGCACATCACGCACGAGGAACTGATGGCCCACCACCACGCCGTCATTTACGCCGTCGGCGCTGCCACCGACCGCCACATGGGCGTGCCGGGTGAGAACCTGCCGGGCAGCCACTCCGCGACCGAGTTCGTCGCCTGGTACAACGGACACCCCGATTACGCGGACCGCCAGTTCGATCTCTCCGGCGAGCGAGCGGTGATCGTCGGCAACGGCAATGTCGCCCTCGATGTCGCGCGTGTGCTGACCGTCGATCCGGACGAGCTCGCCAAGACCGACATCGCCGACTACGCCCTGGATGCGCTGCGCCGCAGCAATATTCGCGAAGTGGTCGTGCTCGGCCGGCGTGGCCCACTGCAAGCGGCGTACACCTCGTCGGAATTCCTGGCGCTGGCCCACCTGAAGGGTGTGGACATCGTCGTCGACGAGGCCGATCTTGCCCTCGACACGGGTAGCCAGGCATTGCTGGACGACCCGAAGGTCGAGCCGTCGCTGCAGCTCAAGTACACCCTGGCGAAGGAGTACGCCGCGGGTCGGCGCGATCCGGCCAACAAGCGGATCGTGTTCGGCTACCTGGGCTCGCCGACGGCGCTCACCGGCGCCGAGCACGTCGAGACGGTCGAATTCGTGCACAACGAATTGGTCGAAGAGGGCGGCCAATTGGTGGCCCGGGCGACCGAGCGCACCGACAGTGTGGAGGCCTCACTGGTGCTGCGGTCCATCGGCTACAAGGGCGAACCGATCAAGGACCTGCCCTTCGACGAGCGGCGCGCGGTGGTGCCCAACGAGCACGGACGAGTGCTCGGCGACGACGGCATCCCGATCCCGGGCGTGTACGTCAGCGGCTGGATCAAGCGCGGTCCGCGCGGCGTGATCGGCTCCAACCGGATCGACTCCGAGGAGACCGTCGAGCAGCTGATCGCCGACTTCACCACTGGCAAACTCGGTGTGCCGCAGGCCGATCGGGCCGCACTGAAGGCGCTGCTCGGCGAGCGCCAGGCCGACCTGGTCGACCGGCAGGGCTGGAAGGCGATCGATCTGGCGGAGAAGTCGGCGGGCAAGGCTTCCGGCCGCCCTCGGGTCAAGTTCACCAGCCGCGAGGATCTGATCAAGGCCGCACGCGGCTGAGGAAACAATGCCGGTCGGATTCGCCACGATCCGACCGGCGTTCTCGTCTTGCAACAGCGGCGCGGCGGCGGGGGAGAGCCTCAGGCGGGCAGCGGAATGATGCGGACCACCGTGGTGGTGGTGCCGCCGACGACGAACCACAGTCGCAGCACCGGATGACCGGACCGGTCACCCGGCTCATAGCGGCTGCGCACCGTCACATGCTGGCGCGCAAGTACCGGCGCCACGTACTCGATCACCGCGCGGTGCGGTGCGGCGACCAGCTTGGGATACTCGGCGAGGTACTGCTCCACCGCCTGCCAATAACAGGCGTTGTTGACGTGGTTGTACTGGTCGATGTCGGTGGCGCGCACCGGGAACGGCATGTCCGTGTCCGACTCCGCCGGTGTGGTGTCGGTGAGATACGGCCGCCAGCGCAGCCGATGCTCGGTGGTGGTCTGCGCCAGGTAGGCCAGGCCGTCATCGCTGATCCGCGCGGGCATGTTGTTCGACTCGCTGATATTGATCCAGAAGCCCTCGGTCTCGATCAACCCACCGTTCGAGCTGGTCACCCGCACCCGCATGTTCGTCCACCTGGTCGACATGCTCGAGCACCACCGCAGCAGCTGCACTTTGTCCGGCCAGAGAATCGGCCGGATCACATCGATCACGGTGCGTCGGACGATCCAGTTCGGATCGGTCCGGTTGAGGAAGGTCTGCTCCAGCTCTTCGCCCGCAATGTCCTGCAGATAGCGGGCAACCGCATCGAATCGCAAGCGGTTGTACGGATCTACATCGCCAGCCCGGATGGGCCACGCCGAAGCAAACCCCATGCCCTCCTGGGGAAGCGGGGCGAGTGGCTGTTCGAGTGACACTGGTGCTCCTCGCGCTGCACGTTGTGCCGCGTTCTCGTGCGTTGCTTGTTCTGAGATGACTTTACGGGTCGTACGTCACACCCTCTCGGCGAGTCGCCCGTACTCCCGCATATGACGTCTCATCAGGCAAAATAGGCGCTATGACGGACTCCGACCTCCCCGGGAAACTCGGCAGACCCGCCGAGCGAGCCCTCGCCGCAGCCGGAATTCAGCGTCTCTGCGACCTCACCTCGTGGACCGAACGCGAGGTGGCCGCGCTGCACGGTGTCGGGCCGACCGCCATCACCAAGCTCCGCGCCGCCCTCGCAGCGCACGATCTGACCTTCGGCCGACCAGGTGGCGCGGTAGGTCAGTAGCCCTGATATGCCCCGCCGCTATTGACGGCTGCCACACCGGGAACATTGGACAGCGAGCCGTACCGGTCGATCGCGTATCGCGTACCGGCGATGATGTTGTCGACCGGGTCGTAGATATCGTCGTGGCCGGGCGCTTTGTATGCGTTGAACGTGCTGTCGATCGTCTGCATCAACCCCTTCGAGGGGTGACCGGCCGCGGCATTGCTGTCCCAGTTGTTGACGATCTGCGGATTGCCGCCGGACTCGTGCTCGATGATCATCGCGAGCGCGCGCTCGTCGATCTGATCGGGGCTGTAGCCCATCGCGATCAGTTTCTCTTTGGCCTTCTTGATCCATTCGGCGACATCGCCGGACGGCATCGGCCCGGTCGGGGAGCCGGAACTGGTCGGGGACCCGGAACTCGGGCTGCCGGTAGACGGCGTTCCCGAGGACGAATGGGAGTTGCCGCTGCTGTTGTGATTGCCGCCGGTCGCATAGTTGGGCTTGTTCGAGGCGACGGGCGTCGCGGTATTCGTCGCGGCCGGTGTGGTCGGCGTCGGCGCGGGTGCGGTGCCGGATTTCGGTTCGCCGAGGCCGTCGTAGGCGGCCTGGAGATTCCCGACAGCCTGGGCGACCTGCGTTTTCGCCTGTTCCGCAACGCTTTCCGCCTGCTGCAGCGCGTTGGTGATATCGACCTGCCAGGTTGCCGCATCCCGCAGAATTCGCAAGGACTCGTCCACCCGCTGCTGGCCGTTCATCAGTGCGCAGACCTTGGCGATCCGGTCGTCGGCCGTGACGGTTCCATTGGGCTCGACCTTGAAACCGGGTATGGGTTCCACGCCGTCGGTGCCGGCACTCGGCGTGGTGGCGAGGTCGCGCAGCTGCAGCACCTTGGTCTTGGCGTTCTTCAGGTTGTCCACCTGCGAGGTGAACGCGGTATGCAGGCCCTGCAGCGCGGTGCTGACGGTGCCTGCGCGTGTCTGTTCGATATCCATCCGCGCATTCGCCGCGGTGGCGGCGGCGCCGGACCAGGTCAGCGCACGGGTCTTGTCGGAGCCGTCCTTGACCGCGGCGTCGAGCTTGGTCGCCATTCCGTCGGCGTGATTACCCGCGGTGGTCAGCTGGTCGGGCTCCCATTTCTCTACATCAGGAATGGTCAGCGTCATGACACCTGCAGTCCGATCGTGCGGAGTTTCGCAGCGAAGTCGTCTTCGGTCAGCTCGTACGCGCCCGCCGCATTGTGCATATTGCCCGCGACGGTCGTGAGACGTTCACCGATTCGCTGCAGGCAACGGTTGACCACATCGGTGGTCTGCTGCACAGTGCCGCCGAATTCGGTGCCCGGCAGTGCATTGCTCGCGACGCCGAAGCCCGCCCCCTCGTTGAACTTCTGAATGGCGCCCGCTTCGGTGCCGAGGTTCGTCGCGAACGATTTCAGCGTTTCCGGATTGACCTGCATTAGGAAATCCCCCTTCCCGCCCGACCATAAGTCGCGGCCAGCATAGCAAAATGCGTTCGTCCGGACAGGTGCACCGAAGCGGGCATCGGGTGCTGCGCATTATGTTGGTCACAGCGTCGCCGGCGAGTTCCGCGTCGGCGAGTGGACAGAGAGGTCGGCACATGCGCGCAGCCCAGGTCAGCAAGTTGGAGGGGCCCGAAGCGATCGAGATCGTGGAGATCCCGGAGCCTGCGGGATATCCGGGAGGCGTGGTCATCGATGTGCACGCGGCCGGGGTGGCTTTCCCCGATGTCCTGATGACGCGTGGGCTGTACCAGATGAAGCCGGAGTTGCCGTTCGTCGTCGGTGGCGAGGTGGCGGGCATCGTTCGTGAGGCGCCGCAGGACGCGCACGTCAAGGCCGGCGATCGGGTGGTGGCGCTGACGTTGCTCGGCAATGCCATGGCCGAAGTTGCTGTCGCGCCCGCGCAGATGGTGTTCCGCCTGCCCGACAACGTGTCGCTGGAGGCGGGGGCCGGCATCCTGTTCAACGACCTGACCGTGCATTTCTGCCTGCGTAACCGCGGCAGGCTCGCCGAAGGCGAGACCGTGCTCGTGCACGGTGCCGCGGGTGGTATCGGCACCTCGACGCTGCGCATGGCGGTCGCGCTCGGCGCCGGCCGGGTGATCGCGGTGGTCAGCACCGAGGAGAAGGCAGCGGTGGCCCGCGCCAACGGCGCCACCGATGTGGTGCTGACCGAGGGCTGGCTCGCCGCGGTCAAGGAACTGACCGGCGGCCGCGGTGTGGACATCGTGCTCGACCCGGTGGGTGGTGACCGTTTCACCGACAGCATCCGATCGCTGGCCTCGGCAGGCCGCCTGCTGGTTGTCGGCTTCACGGCCGGGGAAATCCCGACGGTCAAGGTGAATCGGCTGCTGCTCAAGAACGTCGAGGTGACCGGCGCAGCCTGGGGTGAATGGGTGATGACGCATCCTGGTTACCTGACCGAGCAGTGGGCCGAGGTCGAGCCGCTGCTCGCCTCCGGCAAGATCGCGCCGCCGGACCCGGTGCGCTACCCGCTCGAGCAGGCCGCCGCGGCGGTCGCGTCACTGGACAACCGCACCGCCACCGGCAAAGTCGTCGTCACGGTGCGCTGAGACTGTCGGTGCGGCGACGTACTCTGAGCGAATCGAGAAGCCGGCGCACCCGCCGCTCGACCACCACTCCTCGAGGAATCGCGGCACGATGCTGTCCAATCGGGTACTGAACCGGACCCTGCTCGCCCGCCAGCATCTGCTGGAGCGCTCGTCGCTGAGCGTGCCCGAGATGTGCGATCATCTCGTCGGGCTGCAGGCCCAGGACTCGACGCCGCCGTTCGTCGGATTGTGGAGCCGCACAGCGGATTTCGATCCGGCGACGGTGTCGGCAGGGCTCGAGGATCGCGCGCTGGTTCGCATCACGTTGATGCGCGGCACGATTCACCTGGTCACGCCGCCGGATGCCTTGCGTATCGCACCGCACGTGCAGCCCGAGCTCGAAAAGATACCGTTCCGTAAGGGGTTCAACTACGGCGCGATGGTCGGACTCGATCCCGCGGAAGTCCGCGCGCGTGGCGAGCAGGTGCTCGGGAACGAGCCGATGTCGGCGGCGGATATGCGCGCACATGCGGCCGAGCTGTGGCCCGATCGGGACGCGGGTGCGGTCGTGCAGACCTGGCTCTATCAGCTGCCGGTGCTGCAGACTCCGCCGCGTGGAAAGTGGAAGGACAACAGCAGGCCGGTCTGGTCCCGGGTCGAGCCGTGGCTCGGCGCGCCACTGGATCCGACATATCCGTTGGCGGAGTTGGTTTTCCGGTACCTGCGTGCTTTCGGTCCCGCCAGCACCATGGACATGCAAACCTGGTCGAAGCTGACCGGCATGAAGCAAGCGGTCGAGCAGCTGGGCGACAGGTTGCGCACCTACACCGACGAGCGCGGCCGCACCCTCTACGACGTCGCCGACGGTGTACTGGCCGACGCCGAGCTGCCCGCCCCGGTGCGCCTGCTCGGCTGGTACGACAATGCGATTCTTTCGCATCAGGATCGGAGCAGGATCGCGCCCGACAGCCGGCCGGTGCCGTTGCGCGCGTTTGCCGCCGCGGTTTCGCCGGTGCTGCTCGACGGCTACCTTTCCGGGTTCTACAAGATCTTCCCGGAGAAGGGTGTCGCCCGCCTGCGCATCACCCCGACCAGGAAGTGGTCGGCGGCGGAGAGTCGGGCTGTCGAGGCCGAATCGCATGCGCTGCTCGCGTTCCTGGAGGCAGATAAACAGCCGCGCGTCGAAATCCTCGAGGTAGCTGCCGACCTGCGCCCCTGATCAGCGCTGTCCGGAGGCACGCGACTCGGCAGGCCGTGCGCGGTCGGCTATCGCCCGTGGGCGTCGCGGTAGGCGGGGGCCTTGGTGGTTCCGGTGGGGGTCAGGGTGCGCAGCAGCGGCAGTGTGCGGCGCTGGATCACCGTCGACAACACGATGACGCTGTGTGAGCGCACCACCGCGGTGGTCCGATCGATGCTCAGCAACACCGATTGCAGGCCGGCGTGCGAGTCGGCGCCGATCCGGCACAGCACATCGCCGGATCCGGTGGTCGCATAGGCCTCGAGCACGCCGGGAATCGCGTCGAGCTCGGCGGCGACGGTATCGAGCGCACCCTGCGCGATCTCCAGCGTGACGAAGGCCTGGACATCGAAACCCGCAGCGGTGACGTCGATTTGCGGGTCGTAGGAGGCGATGACCCCGGATTCCTCCATGCGGCCGATCCTGGATTGGACGGTGGCCCGTGCAACCTTGGTGCGGCGCGACAGTTCGAGGACTCCCGCCTTCTGGTACTCGTGCATCGCGGCCAGGATGGCGAGATCGAGTTCGTCGAGTTTTGCCGGCGTGTGCGACATGTCGGCCTCCGTTCGTGGCGCGGGCTGTGCTCGGTGATGCTATTCAAATTGTCCAGCATCTTGTGGGTCTTGCTAGCCGAATTCGCCAGAGTGTCTATCGGAATCCACCGCTATTGCCTACCGGCATAGGTGGCGATTTCCTTGGATCATGACGATCGAGAACCTGCCGAATTCCCGGCCGACGGCCCTACCCACCGACGGTGAGCTGCGCAGGCTCGTCGGACTGGTCGAGCACGACGACAGCGTCGATCCGTTCCCCGTCATCGGTTGGGACGCCCTGGTCTGGGTGGTCGGCAACGCGACGCAGACCGCGCACTTCCTGGAGTCCGCCTTCGGCATGCGGCTGGAGGCCTACGCGGGACCGGAGACCGGCAATCGTGACCACAAGGCGTTCGTGCTGCGCAGCGGCGGCGCGCGGTTCGTGATCACCGGTGCGGTCGATCCGGACAGCCCGCTGGTCGGCCATCACGACCGGCACGGCGACGGCATCACCGATATCGCACTCGAGGTTCCGGACGTGGACCGCTGCATCGCCTGGGCGCGCACCCACGGCGCGACGATTCTGGTCGAACCGCACGACGAGACAGACGAATTCGGCGCGGTCCGCTCGGCGGCCATCGCCACCTACGGCGAGACACGGCATACGCTGGTCGACCGTTCCAAGTATTACGGGCCATATCTGCCCGGCTATATCGCCCGCCGCTCTATCTATCGACCGCGCGCGGGCACGCCGGTCCGGCTGTTCCAGGCGATCGACCATGTCGTCGGCAACGTCGAGCTCGGCATGATGGACGAGTGGGTCGAGTTCTACCGCCGCGTCATGGGTTTCACGAATATGGCCGAATTCGTCGGTGACGACATCGCCACCGAGTACTCCGCGTTGATGAGCAAGGTCGTCGCCAACGGCAATCACCGGGTGAAGTTCCCGCTGAACGAGCCCGCGGTGGGCAAGAAGCGTTCGCAGATCGACGAATATCTCGAGTTCTACCGCGGGCCCGGCGTGCAGCACATCGCCCTGGCCACCAGCGACATCCTCACCTGCGTCGACACGCTGCGCCGTGAGGGCGTCGAATTCCTGGAAACGCCGGACACCTACTATTCCGACCCAGAATTGCGCGCCCGCATCGGCCACGTCCGGGTGCCGGTCGACCAGTTGCAGCGGCGCGGCATCCTGGTCGACCGGGACGAAGACGGCTACCTGCTGCAGATCTTCTGCAAGCCGCTCACCGATCGCCCGACCGTCTTCTTCGAACTGATCGAGCGACACGGTTCGCTCGGCTTCGGCAAGGGCAACTTCAAGGCTCTGTTCCAAGCGATCGAACGCGAACAGGAAGCCAGAGGCAACCTCTGACGTGCCGCCGAGTCAGGACGCCAAGAGGTCGTAGACCTCTTGGCCATTGATCACGATCGGCTGGCAACGAGCATGCGGATTCCCATTGTTGTGATACCAATTCGCATGATCGAGGCAGTCGCTCAGCCAGTAGTAGCGGCCGAGGAAGTTGCCTCCCGCGGAGGCTGTTCCCGCGAGGCCGCCCCACAGCCCCGCAATGATCAAGACAGCAACGGCCAATTTCTTCAGCATTGGTTTCCCCTCCCAATTGCTCACGTAGTGAAGCGTTTTCATCATAGCGAGCGCGGCCGCGCCGCCGAACCCGCCGCGGCCCCGCAGTCGTATCCGGCCGTGTCAGGTGCCGATGGGTAGAGTTCACGGCATGCGGATTCCGTCGGCAATCGTCATCGGTGCGACCTTGGCGTTGGCACTGTCGGCATGCGGTTCGAGCGGCGACTCCGATTCGTCGAACACGCCGCTGCGTCCGCCGCCGAAGGTTGCCACTCTGGGTCCGTTCGCCGGTGAGTGCGGTCATGTCACCGACGACGAGGTCCGCGAAATCGCGGGTTTGGCGCAACTCTCGCGGGTGTTCAAGAACTCGGTCGGCTGCAATTGGCAATCCGCTGGGCAGGGTTCGACCAGCGTCACTTTCGCCGCGTATCGGGGCAGCCCCATCGATCGGGAACGGGCGTGGGTGACCACCCAGGGGCGTGGTGTGGAGAAGATCGAGGTCGGTGGTCGCGTTGGATTTCAGGCGCTGGAGACCAACAGCGCGGTGTGTGATCTCGCCGTGCAGCTCGACGACGATTTTTTCGAGTGGTCGATGTCGTTCGGTCTCTTCGCGGCGACCGGCAATCCATGCGACCGGATGCACAAGCTCGCCGAGTTGACCGTGCAGCGGCTGCAGTGAGGGAGTTCGCCATGAATCTTCGTGCCCGTTCGATGACCCGCGGCCTGATCGCCGCGCTGGCCGTGCTCGGCATCGCCGTTTCGGTCGCCGGTTGCGGGCGCACGGTGCCCGGGTCCGCGCATCCCGCGGGGTCGGGCACCGGATCGTCGGTCAACACGAACTTCGACAAGCTGTTACGCGAGTGCGATGTCGTCTCGATGGACCAGATCGGCAAGGCGGTGGGCGAGGGCGCATACGCCGGGGCGTCGTTCTACGGTGCGGTGTGCATGTGGGACGTGGACAATGCGCCCGGCGGCACCGCCATGGTGACCCTGAACTGGTACGAGGTCGGCTCGCTGAACAACGAGAAGACCAACAACGACAAACTCGGCTACCTCACCAACAACATCACCGTGCAGGGCCAGCGGGCGCTGCAGACGCATCGCCCCAACGATCCCGACTCCTGCGGGGTCAGCGCCAGCGCGGCCGACACCGGCGTGATCGGCTGGTGGATCAATTACCGTCCCGGCTCCGGACATCCCGATCCGTGCGTCGGTGCGCAGAAACTCGTCGAATTGACCCTGAATCTCGCGAGGTAGGTACGCTGGAATCGAACTGCCGGTCGTGGTGGTTACCCACCCCACTTTGACCCTGTGTCGCGATCACGAGTATCGTGGATCGCTGTGCCCGGAAGCATGCGGGCAAGTTCGTGCGTGGACGTAAGCCAGCGAAAGCGGCTGACCTTCCCGGCGTGCCCGGAAAACCGGTCTTGCTTCGCGCGCGACACGCCCGACCTCGGGACGCGAGAAACGCGGCTGGGCGTGCGGGTGAAAGCTCGATGACAGCGGCGTGAACGACGGGCCCGGAGGCGGTAGCTTGCGTGACCACGGAGGGCGCCGAGAACGCCGCCAACTGAACACCGACATGAAGTTCCAGACACCGCGTTAACTAATTAAGGAAAGCCGGTCTATGCCAACCATCAACCAGCTGGTCCGCAAGGGTCGTCGCGACAAGGTCTCCAAGACCAAGACCGCGGCCCTCAAGGGGAGCCCGCAGCGCCGTGGCGTGTGCACTCGCGTGTACACCACGACCCCGAAGAAGCCGAACTCCGCGCTGCGTAAGGTCGCGCGTGTTCGCCTGACCAGCGCGGTCGAGGTCACGGCCTACATCCCGGGCGAGGGCCACAACCTGCAGGAGCACTCGATGGTGCTCGTGCGTGGCGGTCGTGTGAAGGACCTCCCCGGTGTCCGCTACAAGATCATCCGTGGCTCGCTCGACACCCAGGGTGTGAAGAACCGCAAGCAGGCCCGCAGCCGTTACGGCGCCAAGAAGGAGAAGAGCTGATATGCCACGCAAGGGCCCCGCACCCAAGCGTCCGCTGATCAACGACCCGGTCTACGGGTCGCCGCTGGTCACTCAGCTGGTCAACAAGATCCTGCTGGACGGCAAGAAGTCCACCGCCGAGCGCATCGTCTACGGCGCGCTGGAGCAGGCGCGCGAGAAGACCGGCACCGATCCGGTCGTCACCCTCAAGCGCGCGCTGGACAACGTCAAGCCCGCACTCGAGGTGAAGCCCCGTCGTGTCGGTGGCGCCACCTACCAGGTGCCGGTCGAGGTTCGTCCCGGCCGCTCCAACACCCTGGCGCTGCGCTGGCTGGTCAACTACTCGCGGGCTCGCCGTGAGAAGACCATGGTCGAGCGTCTCGCCAATGAGCTGCTCGATGCCAGCAACGGCCTCGGCGCTTCGGTGAAGCGTCGCGAGGACACCCACAAGATGGCCGAGTCCAACCGGGCCTTCGCGCACTACCGCTGGTGACGTCTGCCCGGCCCGTCGTTATTGGGTCGGGAGGCACAGCCGGATGCGGTACTTACCCACCGCTTCCGGCGTTGACATAGTGACGACCACAGGGTCGTCCCCGAAAATCCCAACTAGCTACGAGCGGGGAAGATTTCCGTGGCACAGGACGTGCTCACCGACCTGAACAAGGTCCGCAACATCGGCATCATGGCCCACATTGATGCGGGCAAGACGACCACAACTGAACGCATCCTCTTCTACACCGGCATCACCTACAAGATCGGTGAAGTCCACGATGGCGCGGCCACCATGGACTGGATGGAGCAGGAGCAGGAGCGTGGTATCACCATCACCTCCGCGGCTACCACGTGCTTCTGGAACGACAACCAGATCAACATCATCGACACCCCCGGGCACGTCGACTTCACCGTCGAGGTGGAGCGGTCGCTGCGCGTGCTCGACGGCGCCGTCGCGGTGTTCGACGGCAAGGAAGGCGTCGAGCCGCAGTCCGAGCAGGTGTGGCGTCAGGCCGATAAGTACGACGTGCCGCGTATCTGCTTCGTCAACAAGATGGACAAGCTCGGTGCGGACTTCTACTTCACCGTGCAGACCATCAAGGACCGTCTCGGCGCCAAGCCGTTGGTGATCCAGCTGCCGATCGGCGCTGAGGACACCTTCGAGGGCATTGTCGACCTGGTCGAGATGAACGCCAAGGTCTGGAAGGGCGAGACCAAGCTCGGCGAGGAGTACCAGGTCATCGAGATCCCGGCCGACCTCGCGGACCAGGCGGAGATCTACCGCCAGGAACTGCTGGAGACTGTCGCGGAGTCGGACGAGGCGCTGCTCGAGAAGCACTTCAGCGGCGATGAGCTCACGATCGATGAGATCAAGGGCGCCATTCGCAAGATGACGGTCAACTCCGAGCTCTACCCGGTGCTGTGTGGTTCGGCGTTCAAGAACAAGGGTGTTCAGCCCATGCTCGACGCCGTGATCGACTACTTGCCGACCCCGCTGGACGATGGTGGCACCGATGGCCACGTCCCGGGCAAGGAAGAGGAGATCATCCACCGCGACGCGAACAGCAGTGAGCCGTTCTCGGCGCTGGCGTTCAAGATCGCCGTGCACCCTTTCTTCGGCAAGCTGACCTACGTGCGCGTGTACTCGGGCAAGGTCGACTCCGGCGCCCAGGTCATCAACTCGACCAAGGGCAAGAAGGAGCGTCTGGGCAAGCTGTTCCAGATGCACTCCAACAAGGAGAACCCGGTCGGCGAGGCCGTGGCAGGCCACATCTACGCGGTCATCGGCCTGAAGGACACCACCACCGGTGACACCCTGTGCGATCCGCAGAACCAGATCGTGCTCGAGTCCATGACCTTCCCGGACCCGGTCATCCAGGTCTCCATCGAGCCGAAGACCAAGTCCGACCAGGAGAAGCTGGGCACCGCGATCCAGCGTCTCTCGGAAGAGGACCCGACCTTCTCAGTCAAGCTCGACCAGGAGACCGGCCAGACCGTCATCGGCGGCATGGGCGAGCTCCACCTCGACATCCTCGTCGACCGTATGCGTCGCGAGTTCAAGGTCGAGGCGAACGTCGGCAAGCCGCAGGTGGCTTACCGCGAGACCATCACCAAGAAGGTCGAGAAGCTCGAGTTCACCCACAAGAAGCAGACGGGTGGCTCCGGCCAGTTCGCGAAGGTCATCATCGCCCTCGAGCCGTTCGTCGGCGAGGACGGCGCGACCTACGAGTTCGAGAACAAGGTCTCCGGTGGTCGCGTTCCGCGCGAGTACATCCCTTCGGTGGACGCTGGTGCGCAGGATGCCATGCAGTACGGTGTGCTCGCGGGCTACCCGCTGGTGAACCTGAAGGTCATCCTGCTCGACGGCGCATACCACGACGTCGACTCCTCGGAAATGGCGTTCAAGATCGCCGGCTCCCAGGCACTGAAGGAAGCGGCCCGTAAGGCCGGTCCGGTGATCCTCGAGCCGCTCATGGCGGTCGAGGTCATCACGCCCGAGGACTACATGGGTGATGTGATCGGCGACCTGAACTCCCGCCGTGGCCAGATTCAGGCCATGGAGGAACGCAGTGGTGCCCGTGTCGTCAAGGCGCTGGTTCCGCTCTCGGAGATGTTCGGTTATATCGGTGATCTGCGGTCGAAGACCCAGGGCCGGGCGAACTACTCCATGGTGTTCGATTCGTATGCGGAGGTTCCGGCCAACGTGTCGAAGGAGATCATCGCCAAGGCGACCGGCGAGTAATCCGACGGGGCAGGCCGCACGGCCTGCCCCATCAGCCGGGAGTCAGTACGACCCCCCAGTAATAACCGCACTGCTGCAACTGCACGCACCAACAAGTCCAGGAGGACACCACAGTGGCGAAGGCGAAGTTCGAGCGGACGAAGCCGCACGTCAACATCGGCACCATCGGTCACGTCGACCACGGCAAGACCACGCTGACTGCAGCGATCACCAAGGTGCTGGCTGACAAGTACCCGGATCTGAACGCCGCGTTCGCGTTCGATCAGATCGACAAGGCGCCGGAGGAGAAGGCTCGTGGTATCACGATCAACATCTCCCACGTCGAGTACCAGACGGACAAGCGCCACTACGCGCACGTCGACGCCCCGGGTCACGCTGACTACATCAAGAACATGATCACCGGTGCGGCGCAGATGGACGGCGCCATCCTGGTGGTCGCCGCCACCGACGGCCCGATGCCGCAGACCCGCGAGCACGTGCTGCTCGCCCGTCAGGTCGGTGTTCCTTACATCCTGGTCGCGCTGAACAAGTCCGACATGGTCGACGACGAGGAAATCCTCGAGCTCGTCGAGATGGAGGTCCGCGAACTGCTGGCCGCCCAGGAGTTCGACGAGGAAGCGCCGGTCGTGCGTGTTTCCGGTCTGAAGGCGCTCGAGGGCGACCCGAAGTGGACCGAGTCGATCGTCGAGCTGATGAACGCGGTCGACGAGTCGATCCCGACTCCCGTTCGTGAGACCGACAAGCCGTTCCTGATGCCGGTCGAGGATGTCTTCACGATCACCGGTCGTGGCACCGTCGTCACCGGTCGTATCGAGCGCGGCATCATCAACGTGAACGAGGAAGTCGAGATCGTCGGCATCCGCGAGAAGGTCACCAAGACCACCATCACGGGCATCGAGATGTTCCGCAAGCTGCTCGACAACGGCCAGGCGGGCGACAACGTCGGTCTGCTGGTTCGTGGCATCAAGCGTGAAGATGTCGAGCGTGGCCAGGTCGTCGTGAAGCCGGGCACCACCACCCCGCACACCGAGTTCGAGGGCCAGGCCTACATCCTGTCCAAGGACGAGGGTGGCCGCCACACGCCGTTCTTCAACAACTACCGTCCCCAGTTCTACTTCCGTACGACTGACGTGACGGGCGTTGTGACCCTGCCCGAGGGCACCGAGATGGTCATGCCCGGTGACAACACCGAGATGTCCGTCAAGCTGATCCAGCCGGTCGCCATGGACGAGGGTCTGCGCTTCGCGATCCGCGAGGGTGGCCGCACCGTCGGCGCCGGTCGCGTCACGAAGATCGTCAAGTGATTCTCTGACTCGCTGACCAAACGGCGCCGCCCCGAAAGGGGCGGCGCCGTTTGCGTTTTCGCGGGTGTGTGCCGGTCGGGGCGTTATCGCGAGCCTGGGACGGCCGGTGCTCGAGTTCGGTGATCTGTTGCCGATAGGCGTCCAATTCGCAGAGCTTGCCTGCTATTTCGTCGGTCAGTTGCGCGATCCGGCCGAGGTACCGGTGCGCAGGCCGGTCGATCCAATACGCGCCTGCCCGGCCCTGCTCGACAGCGAGCTGGATGTCCGAGGCGGCGATCCCCGCGGCCGCGACATCCGTCGTCGCGGCATCGCGGGCGGACTCCAGCTGCCGCACGCGCAGCTGGTCGGTCCGATTATGACCCCCTTAGCGGATATCGTGGCTCCTCCGGTCCGCGATTGTCGCCGAGACCTTCCCCAGCGCCGAGAAGGTCATCTCGACGACCGGTTGTCCGGCGGGATATTCGATGGACGCGGGCGGGGGCGGGCGGTACATATGAGGCATGTTTCCCTCGGGTCCGCGTTCGCGGTAGTTGTCGGCAGAGCCCCTTCGGCGTGCCGCCCGCGCCGCGTGGACGATGCTCGCGCCGTTGCCGGAACGCACCAACTAGGCGAGCGTCTTTCTGACGAAACTAGTTGAGGGAGTGGGGATTACCGTGACACGTGGCGTGCTTGGCAATCTGAGTATGGTTCGGAACATCGGCATCATGGCCCATATCGATGCCGGTAAGACTACGACCACCGAACGGATCCTTTTCTATACCGGCGTCACCTACAAGCTGGGCGAGGTGCACGACGGCGCTTCGGCGATGGATCGGATGGTGCAGGAGCAGGAGCACGGAATAACGATCGCCTCGGCGGCGACCACCTGCTTCTGGAACGGCTACCAGCTCAACGTCATCGATACGCCGGGACACGTCGACTTCACGGCGGAGGTGGAGCGGTCGCTGCGCGTGCTCGACGGTGCGGTCGCGGTGTTCGACGGCAAGGAAGGCGTCGAGCCGCAGTCCGAGCAGGTGTGGCGTCAGGCCGACAAGTACCGGCTGCCGCGCATTTGTTTCGTGAACAAGATGGACAAGCTCGGTGCGGATTTCTTCTTCACCGTGCAGACCATCAAGGACCGTCTCGGCGCCGAGCCGTTGGTGATCCAGCTGCCGATTGGCGCTGAGGACACCTTCGAGGGCATTGTCGACCTGGTCGAGATGAACGCCAAGATGTGGTGCGGTGATACGGAACTCGGTGAGCGGTACGAGGTCGTCGAGATTCCGGCCGTGCTTCGAGAGCGTTCCGAGCGCTACCGCGTGGAGCTATTGGAGGCTGTTGCCGAGTCGGATGAGGCACTGCTGGAGAAATATCTCGGCGGTGTGGAATTGTCCGTCGTGGAGATCAAGGGGGCGATCCGTCACCTGACGGTGAATTCCCTTGCCTACCCGACGCTTTGCGGTTCGGCGTTCAAGAACAAGGGCGTGCAGCCGATGCTCGACGCGGTGGTCGACTACTTGCCGACACCGCTCGACAGCGGCGGCATCGATGGTCACGCGCCGGGCAACGAGGGACAGATCATCCACCGCGCTGCCGATGCGGACGCGCCGTTCGCGGCGCTGGCGTTCAAGATTGCCGCGCACCCGTTCTTCGGCGAGCTCACTTACATCCGGGTGTACTCCGGCCGGGTCGGAGCGGGCGCGGTGGTGATCAATCCACGCATGGGACGAAAGGAGCGTTTGGGCAGGCTTTTCCAGATGCACTCGAACAAGGAGACACCGGTCGACGTGGCCGCTGCGGGACACATCTACGCCGTGATCGGGCTGAAGGACGTCACCACCGGTGACACCCTGTGCGATCCGGACCACCAGCTCGTG
The DNA here is from genome assembly GCF_046764895.1 of Nocardia sp. CWNU-33. Lineage (NCBI taxonomy): Bacteria > Bacillati > Actinomycetota > Actinomycetes > Mycobacteriales > Nocardiaceae > Nocardia > Nocardia sp. CWNU-33. Next base: position 29,352 of record NZ_JBKOQN010000023.1, read on the forward strand.
CTGGAGTCGATGACATTCCCCGATCCGGTCATCCAGGTTTCGATCGAGCCGAAAACCACCTCGGATCAGGAGCAACTCGGTGTCGCGATCCAGAAGCTGGCCAGGGAGGACCCCACCTTCTCGGTGACGCTGGATAAGGAGACCGGCCAGACCGTCATCGGCGGCATGGGCGAGCTCCACCTCGACATCCTGATCGACCGCATGAAGCGGGAGTTCAACGTCGAGGCGAACATCGGCAAGCCGCAGGTGGCCTATCGCGAGACGATCACCACCGCGGTGGCTCGGCTCGAACACACCCACCGTAAGCAATCCGGTGGCAAGGGTCAGTTCGCGAAGGTCGTCGTCGCAGTGGCGCCGTTCGCCGGCGCGGGCGGCGCGATCTACGAGTTCGAGAGTCGGGTGACCGGTGGTCGAGTGCCGAAGGAATTCATTCCGTCGGTCGATGCCGGTGCGCAGGATGCCATGCAGTCGGGGATGCTCGCGGGCTATCCGTTGGTGAACATGCGGGTGGTGCTGCTCGATGGTGCCGTGCACGAGAAGGATTCCTCCGACTTCGCCTTCCGGACCGCGGCTGCTCAGGCGGTGCGAGAGGCGGTCGGTAAGGCTCGCCCGGTGCTCCTCGAACCCATCATGGCCGTCGAGGTCGTGACACCGGAGGAGTACCTGGGTGATGTGATCGGCGACCTGAACTCCCGCCGTGGCCAGATTCAGGCCATGGAGGAACGCAGTGGTGCCCGTGTCGTCAAGGCGCTGGTTCCGCTCTCAGAGATGTTCGGTTATATCGGTGATCTGCGGTCGAAGACCCAGGGCCGGGCGAACTACTCCATGGTGTTCGATTCGTATGCGGAGGTTCCGGCCAACGTGTCGAAGGAAATCATCGCCAAGGCGACCGGCGAGTAGTACGCGGATGGCGCCGCCCCGATTCGGGGCGGCGCCGTTTCGCCGCTCATGTCATTGACGACATCACCTCGGAGGTCATGGACTTCATCGGTAATCCGACGCACTGTCGTAGTGAGAGATCGCAACGATTCGGAGGATGCATGGCCAAGAACGCGCAGCTGGAGGTCACCGAGGGCACGCTCGAGCACAAGCTGCCCTATCTGGCGCTCGGCTCGGGGCGGCCGCTGGTGTTTCTGCGGTGGTTCACCCTCGATCACGCCAACCCACGCGGGTGGATGCGTGACTCGGAGATCACCACGCTCACGCCACTGGCGAGGCGCTACCGGGTCTACGCGGTGAACCGTGCGCCGGACATGCCCGCAGGCACGACGATGGCCGATATCGCCGCCCAGCACGCGGCGGCGCTGCGTGCCGAATTCGGTGGTCCGGTAGACGTGCTCGGGGTTTCCTCGGGAGGTTCGCTCGCGCTGCAACTGGCGGTGGACCATCCCGGGGCGGTGCGCAGGTTGGTGATCGCCTCCTCGGGTTACCGACTGGAGGACCATGCGCGCGAATCCCAGCTGCGCTACGCGGTGGCGGCGGCCGAGGGCCACCGCGCGTTGCACCACATGGCTCCCATCTTCGCCTCCTCGCCGATCCTCGGACGTCTCGTTGCGGCGGCCATGTGGTTGGCCGACCCGTTGGCACGCCCGAAGAATCCCGCGGACACCCTTGCCTTCGCGCTGGCAGAAGACGTCTTCGACCTCTCCGGCCGCCTCGGCGACATCACGGCCCCGACCCTGGTGATCGGCGGCGAACGCGACAGCGCCTACAGCACGGCAACATTCCGCCACACCGCCGATGGCATCCCGAATTCCCGCTTGATCATCTACCCCGGCGCCGACCACCTGGGTGCGATCAAGCACCCACGCTTCGCCCCCGATATCGCCGACTTTCTCGACGCGGCCTGAGCGGCGGTCCTGCGGGCCGCGCCGCGCAGGCGCCGTTCAGCAATTCGTCGGCGCAGGCTCGCCGCGGAAGCGGGCCTCCAGCCAGGCGAGCGCCGCGGGGATGCCGAGGACAGCGGCTGTGAGGTGTTCGGGGGAGGCGGTGAGTTCGGTCTGTAACCGAACGCCCGCCCGGCAATAGCGGCGGTTGATGTTGTCGGTCGCGTCGATCGGAATGAGCGGGTCGGTCGGCGAATGCCATTCGAATATCGGCATGTTCGGCACGCCGTCGAACAATTCCAGACTGTTTTCCTCGACGACGCTTCGCGCGTTTCGATTTTCCGTGAGTGACATGTTGCTTGCGAAATCGCGCGCGCTGCGCCACGCTCCGGCGGCCAGAATTTCATTGGTGCAGCTGTTGGCAATGCGGTCGCGGGCTGCCATTCCCTGGGAATTGAGGTAGTCGCTGATCGGGAATCGGTCCGGGTATTCGCGTTCCAGCCCGATGGCCGCCGCCATCAACAGCCCGAAGGCCGGATGTGGTTCGAACCTGATGCCTTCCAGCATTTTCACCATGTTCGTCGGTACACCGCCGGCTGCGGCGCCCGCGATGTCGAGCTCGGGTGCATAGCGCGGTGCGAGTGCGGCGGCCCACGCGGTGGCCATGCCACCGCCGGAATAACCTGCCATCGCGATCGGGCTGTGCTGCACACCGAGCTCGGGAACCTGACGCACCGCGCGGATTCCATCGAGAGTGATCTGGCCGCCGAGCCGGGCCGCACCGTAGGCGAAGGTCGGACCGAGGTGATCGGGCAGGGCGACGCTCCAGCCATGCAGCAGCACCGCGTTCAGCGCCACCGCTTCCTTGATCTGCAGATTGAAATCGTCGGAGTAGAGCTCCCTGGAGACTGCGCACTTGGTTCCGAGCGCGTTGATGATGTGCTGGTAGGACAGCAGCGGCCCGTCGGGAGGGCGGCCGTGCGGTGTCAGCACGGTGGTTGTCGCCGCGATGGGCAGTCCGCGGGAGTTCGTCGAGCGGAATTTGATCAGCGTGACGTCGGTATCCGGGAAGATCATCAGCGGTGGCAGCGGCCGGGTCGCGATCACCTGACCCGGCCGTTTTGCCGCGATATCGGCCGGTGCGGCATAGAAAGGATCGGGATCCGCGACCGGGTAAATCGGTGTTGCCGGCGCGGTGCCGGTACCGATCAGCATCGTCGCTAGAACCCCGGCCAGCAGCCCGGTTGTCAGTGTGCCTCGCGTGGTTATACCAATGTGCACATAATTACAACTATCACGGCCTAGCTGCACAATTGCGAAGGCACGGCATTTCAGAATTTTGTCAGCCGAGCTCCGTCATGCCCGCGGCGACGACCTGAGCCACATTCAACAACTCGTCTGTTGTCGGCAGCGGCAGGCCGTCGAGCGCATGCAGGCGGTCGGTGCTCGCGATCGCGAACATGGCCGAAACCCAGGCGGCCGCACAGGCGCGCAGGGTGCCTTGCTGAACCGGTGTCGGCGTGCTCGCCTGGAGGACTCGGGCGGTGATATCGAGCATTTGGTCACGCAGGTGGCGCAATTGGCGCCGCACGTCCGGGTGGGTGTCGGCTTCGCGCCACATGATGACGCGCAGCACCGAGGAATGGTTGTCGCGCAGATTGAGCGCGGCATCGAGATTGACCAAACTGGCGGCCGGATCGCCGGGCGTGACCACCGTGCCGATGTCATCGATCGGATGGTTGGGCACCCGTTCGGCCATCAGCGCGGACAGAATCGAATCCTTGGTCGGGAAGTAATAGAAGACCAGGCCCTTGGGGACGCCTGCCGCGCCGGCGATGGCCGCGGTCGCGGTCGCATCGAATCCTTGTGCCGCGAAAAGCTTTTCGGCGGCATCCAGAATGAGCTGCCGGGCGTCGCCGTCCACCTTGGCGCTACGGCGACGCCCTGCTCGATGCGGTTTGGGCATCTGCATCAGTGGTGCGGAACCATGTCGTGCAGACGCGCCGACATTGCCGGCAGCGCCGCGATCGCGACCACTACCGTCACTATCCCGACTACCCATGCGGTCCAGGATGCGCCGCGGTACTCGGTGAAGTCCATTGCCCACGGGGAAATGAACAGCAATGCGCCGAACAGGCCCATCGCGTAGTCGGTGGCCTGCATGGCGGGCCGGTAGATCTGCGCGAGTCCGGTGAGAGCAATGAGAACGCCCAAGACGATCAGTGACCACTGGCCGTTGTCGTTCGTCTCTACCCAGAGGGGTGACAGCGCGGCAAAGACTCCCAGCACGATGGCCAGGTAGTCCTGTGTGCGACTTTCGGTGAACATGGAGTGCCTCCTCGGGCTATGGAATGTTCTCCTGCCTCCGATTCAACTCTGATTGACCGCCCGATCAATATCGATATAGAAACGGTTGTGCACCAATGGGCGGTGGTCCTGGTCCCGTCGTCACAGTGACGGCCCTCACTGTGAGCTGTGACCAAGCAGAAGTTAGGGTGAGCTGCGTGTCACCTTCAGTTACGGATGCCCACTCGACCCGGCGACTGTCCGGCCACACCGAAGGAGAGGCCGCATGAACGGGCCGATCGTGATCGTCGGCGCTGGGCTGGCCGGCCTGCGCACCGCCGAGGAACTGCGCCGCGCAGGATACGAGGGTGACCTGATCCTCGTCGGCGAGGAGTCGCGGCTGCCCTACGACCGCCCGCCGCTGTCCAAGCAGTTCGTGCGCGGCGAGACCGACGACACCACACTCCGACCGGAGGAATTCTTTGTCGAAAAGCAGATCGATCTGCGCCTGAACACCGCGGCGGTCGGCGTCGACACCGCGGCGCGGCAGGTGGCTCTTGCCGACGGCAGCCTGCTGGACTACGCCCAGCTGATCATCGCGACCGGCCTGCAGCCGCGCCGGCTGCCGGGCCTGCCCGACCTGAAGGGTGTGCACGTGCTGCGCGGGCACGCCGACGCCGCCGCGCTGCGGGCCGAATTGTCCGGTGCGAGTAAGGCGCTGGTGGTCGGTGCGGGGTTCATCGGATGTGAGCTCGCGGCCAGCTTCCGTGCGGGCGGGGTGCAGGTGGTGCTGATCGAACCTCAGCCGACGCCGCTGGCCTCGGTGCTCGGCGAGCAGGTCGGTGCGCTGGTCGCCAGGATGCATCGTGCCGAGGGCGTGGATCTGCGCTGCGGCACCGGTCTGGACACCTTCCTCGCCGACGACGCCGACCGGGTACGCGGTGCGCGGCTGTCGGACGGCAGTGAGGTGTACGCCGACCTGGTGGTCATCGGGGTCGGCTCGCGCCCGGTCACCGAATGGCTCGCCGATTCCGGCATCGTGCTCGCCGAGCCGACCGCGGGCGGTGGCGTCCTCGCCGATGGGGTGGGCCGTACGTCCGTCGAGGGTGTGTGGGCGGTCGGCGACGTCGCCGCGTGGCTGCACGAGACTGGTCAGCGCAAGCGGGTCGAGCACTGGACCAACGCGGGCGAGCAGGCAAAACTACTGGCCTGCGCACTGCTGGGCGCACAACCGCCGACCGCGGCGCGGGTGCCGTACTTCTGGAGCGACCAGTACAACGTGAAAATCCAGGCCCTCGGCACCCCGAACGCGACCGACGAGGTCCACATCGTCTCCGACGACGGCCGCAAGTTCCTTGCCTACTACGCCCAGGACGGCAACCTCACCGGCGTGGTCGGCGCGGGCATGACCGCACAGGTGATGAAAGTCCGCGCGAAGATCGCAGCGGGCGCCCCGGTGGCGGAGCTGCTCGGCACGGCTCGATAGGCGGCTGCCTCGCGTGCGCTCGGCCCGGCGCGGCGATTGTCGGACGGTGTCCGGCTGTGTTCGATGGGCGGCTGCCTCGCGTGCGCTTGGCCCGGCGCGGCGATTGTCGGACGGTGTCCGGCTGTGTTCGATGGGCGGCTGCCTCGCCTGCGCTCGGCCCGGCGGGATGGTGTCCGGCTACGTTCTCCAGGCGGCCTACTAAGGTTGGACCACGTGATCGTCGCGCTCATCGATTCCGGCCTCGGGTTGCTGACCACAGCTGCGTGGCTGCGCAAGCTTCGACCGGATGTGGACCTGCTGCTGCAACTGGATCCGGATGGTGCGCCGTGGGGGCCGAAGCCGGAGGAGTGGACGATCGATCGGGTGGTCGGCGCCGCGCGCACCTCGGTCGAGCTCGGTGCGGAGGTGATCGTGCTGCCGTGCAATACCGCAAGCGTCACGGCGCTGGATCATGTGCGCGCCGAGGTCGGTCCCGAGGTGCCGGTGATCGGCACCGTGCCCGCGATCAAGCCTGCGGCTGCCGTCTGCTCGTCGGTGGCGGTGTGGGCGACCGCGGCGACGACGGCCAGCCGCTACCAGGCGGACCTGATCGCCCGGTTCGGTGGCGCGGCCGACGTAGTCGGCGTCGCCTGCCACGGCTTGGCCGATGCCATCGACGCGGGCGATCTCGCCGGAGCCAAAGAGTCGATCGCGCGGGCCGCCGAGCAGACCCCCGCCGACGTCGAGGGCGTGGTTCTCGGCTGCACGCACTACCCGCTGGTGATCGATGCCATCCTCGCTGCGCTGCCCGCTGGTGTTCGCCTCTTCGACAGCGCGCAAGCCGTTGCCACGCAGACGATTCGGCGCATGGACGCGCTCGGCAGGCCCAGCACCGGAAACGGCGCGGTCCGGGTGCTCAACAGCGGTCGTCCCGGTGATCTGCCTGCCAGCGCCGCCGCCTTCGAGTCGGGCCGAATCCTCGGCGCGCAGAGCTGATTTCCGCAGATCTCCGCCACCGCGCCCTTCGACAGGACAAGTCGACCGGCTGACATGGAAGGTTCGCTGATGACGGCAGTTACCGAGAACGCTGCGCAGCTGCGGGCGGCGCTGGCCGAGGTCGCCGACCCCGCCGATGCGTTCCAGCTACAGCGGTTCTTCAAAACCGGCCCCGGTGAGTACGGCGCGGGCGACGTCTTCATCGGCGTCCGGGTGCCGGTGACCCGTTCGATCGCGAAACGCTTTGCGACACTACCGCTCACCGAAATCGACGCCCTGCTCGACAGCCCGGTGCACGAGCACCGGCTCGCGGCGCTTGTCATCCTCAATGGCAGGTTCGCCGCGGCATCCAAGCCGCGCACCTTCGACGACAAGGCCCGCGCGGCCATGGTCGAGCTGTATCTCGCCGCCGTGCGTCGTGGCCGCGTGAACAACTGGGACCTCGTCGATGTGTCGGCGGAGAACATCATCGGCCCGTGGCTGCTGGACAAGCCACGCGACCTGCTTTTCGAGCTGGCCGACGCCGAGTCGCTGTGGGAGCGTCGAGTCGCCCTGCTTTCGAGTTTCGCATTCATCAAAGCGGGCGATGCCACCACGACTTTCGAACTGTCCGAGCGATTGTTCGCCGACCGCCGCGACCTCATCCAAAAGGCGCTCGGCTGGATGCTCCGCGAGGTCGGAAAGCGCATCGATGAGCAGCTGCTGACCGACTTCCTGGACAAGCACGCGCCCGAGATGGGCCGCACCGCACTCAGTTACGCCGTCGAACGCCTCGCCCCCGCGCAGCGCGTCGCCTACCGCGCAGCACGCTGAAACAAAAGAAGCCGCAACTCACACCCACCACGGACCGAGTTTTACGAGCGACCGTTCGCAGCCTGCACCCATGCAACCGATACAGAGCGCCAAAGTCGCGAGCTTCCCCACCAAAGTGCCCATCACGGAGCGAGTTTTACGAGCGACCGTTCGCAGCCTGCACCCATGCAACCGATACAGAGCGCCAAAGTCGCGAGCTTCCCCACCAAAGTGCCCATCACGGAGCGAGTCTTACGAGCGAACACGCAGCGCCGCAGGCGCTGCAAATCAGACTCAGAACTGGATCTTCAGGCGGTCGGTGACCGGCCTGGCCTGGCAGCCGAGGATGTAGCCGTTGGCGATGTCCTCGGGGTCGAGGATTTCGGCGTTCTCCATCTCGACCTTGCCCTCCAGCACCGTGCAGGCGCAGGAACCGCATTCGCCTTCCTGGCAGGAGTAGGGCACGTCGAGTCCCTTGGCCAGCATGATGTCGACCAGGGTCTGCTTGCGCGGCCAGGACAGCTCGTGCACTTCGCCGTCGAGTTCGACCTCGACGGTGGCGGCGGCAGCGGCCTCCTCATCACTGACCTCGACCGGTGCCTGGTCGGCGAACGGGTCTCCGGCAAGGGAATTGAACGTCTCGGCGTGGGTCCGCGAGCGCGGCACATCGAGCTGTGCCAGCGCGTCGTGCACACGGTCCATGAACGGTTTCGGCCCGCACATGAAGGCGTTGTAGGTGGCGTAGGGCGACACCAGGGTGGCCAGCGCGTCCGGCGTGGGCAGGCCCTGCAGGTACTCCAGCCAGTGGATCACGGTGAGCCGTTGCGCATGCTTGTCGGCCAGCTCCCGCAATTCGGCCGCGAAGATCACCGATTCGTGGTCGCGGTTGGCGTATATCAGAACGACCTTGCCGTTACCCCTGGCCAGCGCCGATTTCAGGATGGACATCACCGGGGTGATGCCACTGCCCGCGCCGAAGAGCAGCAGATCCTCGTCGAGGTCCTTGGGTGTGAAAACGCCCGAGGGTGGCAGCACCTCGATCTGGTCGCCCGCTTTGACGTTGTCGCACACCCAGTTCGATCCGTAGCCGCCAACGGTGCGTTTGATGGTGACTTTCGGTAGGTCGTCGGTGTAGGGCGAGCTGGCAAGGGAATAGCAGCGCGCCACCGAGCCGGTCAGGTCGCTCGGAATGCGCAGTGTCAGGAATTGGCCGGGCTGGTAGCTGAAGCGTTCACGCGATTCCTCGGGCACGTCGAAGACCAGCGAGCAGGTGTCGACGGTCTCGGTGATGACAGCGGCTACCCGCAGCACGACCGAGCGCGAGCCGTGTGGAACTTCAACGGTGGTCATAGCGTCCTCTCGAACGTGGCGCGGCCGGCGGGTACCGACAAAACTAGAACGTGTTTCAGTTTCATCGTACGTCGGTATTCGGCTGCCGGACAAGCTGGGCCTCCAGACCGGCTACCAACACCTCCATGCCGAAGTCGTACGCGTACTTCCCACGCAGGTCCGCCATGTACTTGGTGGCGCGCTCCACGACGTCGGGCAGTGCCACATCCGACAGCGGCGAGCGGTCCCGTGGATTCACCCGGCTGCGGCCGAACAGGTAGGTGTGGATCGTCGCGTAGGCGGCGAGCACATTGCGGTCGGTGAAGCCCGCTTCGAACAAGATCTCCATCAGTGCGGCGATCAGATCGAGCTGTTTGCCGAGCATCTGCTCGATCAGTACATCGCCGAGGCCGGGATGCTTGCGCAGCTTCTCGTCGATCTGGTCGATGAGGTCGCGCAGCCGCTGCTGCCACGGCCCGGATTCGGGCGGTGGCTTGCGAACTCCGGTCAATGCCGCAGTGGCGACCAGGTCGAGCAGTTCCCGTTTATCGGCCACGTAGTAGTACGGCGCCATCGGTGAAACCCCGAGTTCGCGGGAAAGTCGCCGCATGGACAATTTCTCGACGCCGTCTTCCCGAACCACTCGCAGCGCGGCCTCGACGATCTCGGACTCCGACAGAGTATTGCCGCCCCCGCTCGCCTGCATTCGTCCGACTCCCATGCCACCTCTACCACCGCGGGCAACGATCGCCCGTCACGTCCTGTTCAGCTGCTTGCCACCGAAAGTCTAGAGCGCGCGCCGCCGAACCGGTCAGTGTGCGTGCGACTCGGCCCGCAGGTCGGACGGCCCGGGGTGACGCGTCCACTGAGTGGGACGCTGCACGCCCACCTCGATCGATCGAGTGGAACCTGTTCCATTTTGTCAGTGCATGACGTTATCGTGTGAGCGCGGCTACATCGGGTGGCCGTGGACACCGATCGTCATCTCGGAGGTAGCCATGCCGGAATACGGATCGCTCGGAAAGACCGACGCCGACAGCACCGGGCCGATCACCACGGTCGATGCGCGTTCGGCCGAGGAAGCGCCGCTGGTGGAGGAAACCCTCATCGAAGAGGTCTCCATCGACGGTATGTGCGGCGTCTACTGAACGGCGGAGCGACCATGCTCGATCTCGATACTCGTTGGGAGCTGCACCCGAGGGTGGCGCTGCGGCCGGAGTCGTTCGGCGCGCTGCTCTACCACTTCGGCACACGCAAGCTCTCGTTCCTGAAGAACCCGCAGATCCTCGAGATCGTGCGGTCGCTGCCCTCGCACGCCTCGGCGCGTACCGCGCTGCGGGCGGCCGGCCTGTCGGACGATGTCGCAGGCCCGTATGTGCGGGCACTGGAACAGCTGGCCGACTCGAGCATGATCACTCCAGCGGCACCGGGCAGTGCCCCGGAGGCATTGCGGCACAGCGCATTCACCGCACCCGCCGCCCGATCGGACGCGGGGGCGGCTCCGGCATCGGCCGGTGCGGTGCGCCTGATCGACCGATTCGAAACCGGCCTCGCGGCACCGATCTGCCTCACCTGGGAGCTCACCTACGCCTGCAATCTGTCCTGCGTGCACTGCCTGTCCTCCTCGGGCAGGCGCGATCCGCGCGAGCTGAGCACCGAGCAGTGCAAGGCGCTGATCGACGAGTTCGAACGCATGCAGATCTTCTACGTGAATATCGGTGGCGGCGAACCCACTGTGCGCCCGGACTTCTGGGAGCTGGTCGACTACGCGACCGCGCATCATGTCGGAGTGAAGTTCTCCACCAACGGAGTTCGCATCACGCCGGAGGTTGCCGCGCGCCTTGCCGCCAGTGACTATGTGGACGTTCAGATTTCGTTGGACGGTGCCGACGCCGAGGTCAACGACGCCGTGCGCGGGCCTGGCTCCTACGACATGGCGATCCGGGCATTGGACAACCTGGCCGCGGCCGGGTTCTCCGACGCCAAGCTGTCGGTGGTCGCGACCCGCCACAACATTGCCCAGCTCGACGAGTTCAAGGCGATTGCCGACAAGTACGGCGCCACACTGCGTTTGACCCGACTGCGGCCTTCGGGGCGCGGCGCGGACGTCTGGGACGAACTGCACCCGCTGCCCGAACAGCAACGGGTGCTCTACGACTGGCTGGTGCGCAACGGTGACGGTGTGCTCACCGGCGACTCGTTCTTCCACCTGTCCGCGTTCGGCGAGGCACTGCCCGGGCTGAACATGTGCGGTGCAGGCCGGGTTGTCTGCCTCGTCGATCCGCTCGGCGATGTGTACGCCTGCCCGTTCGCCATCCACGAACGGTTCATGGCCGGAAATGTGGTGGCGGACGGCGGTTTTCGGGCCGTCTGGCAGGAATCGGAGCTCTTCGCGGAGCTGCGCGAGCCCAGCGGTGGCGGCGCCTGCTCCGGCTGCGCTCACTACGACTCCTGCCGCGGCGGCTGCATGGCGGCCAAGTTCTTCACCGGCCTGCCTGCCGACGGACCGGACCCGGAGTGTGTGCAGGGCTACGGCGAGGCGGCACTGGCCGACACGGGGCGGATGATCCCGCGCTCGTCGGTCGACCACTCGCGGCGGGCGGTGCCGCGCAAGTCGGGTCCGCGGAAGTCGGGTCCGATTCCGCTCACGCTGTCGGTGTCCCGGCCCGTCGTCACGCCCGAACGACGCCCGTCGCGCGCCTGCGACGAGAGTCCGCTGACATGATGCCGGGTCGGTAGCCAGTGATGTGCTGCCATATCGCTCGAAGGTCGCCGTCGATCGGACGGCCGGATGATTGCCCTCCAGTTGCCGAGGGTCCGAGTTCGGTAGCCAGCGACCACTCGGCAACGCTCGGTGTCGGGAGTTGCCGGTCCGTTCGGGCCAATTCGCACGGAATTCTGTCCTTTTTTCCGGGTGGATGATGCTCGTGCACGAATCTCCGCCTAGCATGCCAAGAATGCGCAATGATCGCCTGCCCGACGGGTTCGGGGTACGGATCGATCCACGGGTACGCGCATACTCCGGGGGACGCATATTGATCGGCGGTTCGCCCGCTCGGTTGCTGCGGCTTGCCCCGGAGGCCGCCGAGATGATCGGCGACGGGTACCTGGAGGTCACCGACCCCAAGTCTGCTGTTGTTGCCAGACGGCTGCTCGATTCCGGTGTCGGCAATCCGCGTCCCCGGCTGCTGCCCTCGCCGGAAGACGTCACCGTGATTGTTCCGCTGTACAACAACGCCGACGGTCTGGTCCGACTGCTCGCGGCGCTGCGCGGGCACAACGTGATCGTCGTCGATGACGGTTCCGATCAACCGGTGCGCATCCCGAGCAATCGGGGCACCCGGTGCCGGGTGACCGTCCTGCGTCACGATCGCAAGCAGGGGCCGGCCGCGGCGCGCAATGCCGGATTGCGGGCCGCGACAACCGACTTCGTCGCCTTCCTCGACTCCGATGTCGTCCCGCGCAGCGGCTGGCTCGAGGTGATGCTCGGGCACTTCAGCGACCCGGAGGTCGCGCTCGTCGCGCCCCGTATCGTCGCGCTCGATCCGGAGTCGAACGCGCTGGCCCGCTACGAGCACACCCGTTCCTCGCTCGACCTCGGCAGGCGCGAGTCGGCGGTGCAGTCGCGCGGCCTGGTGTCCTATGTGCCGAGCGCGGCACTGCTGGTCCGGCGCCGGGCCCTGCTCGCCCAGGGCGGCTTCGACGAGACGATGCAGGTGGCCGAGGACGTCGACCTGTGCTGGCGGCTGGAGCAGGCGGGCTGGCGGCTGCGCTACGAGCCCGCGGCGCACGTGGCGCACGACCATCGGATCTCCTTCCGCGACTGGTTCGGCCGAAAGCTGTTCTACGGCACCGGGGCCGCACCGCTCGGCGACCGGCACGCCGGCATGGTGTCGCCGCTGTCGGTGCCGTCCTGGACGGTGGTTGCCGCCCTGCTGTTCGCGACGCTGTCGAAGTGGGGCCTGTTCGGTGGACTGATCACCCTCGTCACTGCGCTGATCCGACTACGAAGGGTCTTCGCGGAGCTGGACAACCCGACCAGGATCGCGGCCATCTACCTCTCGCGCGGATTCTTCGCGGGCCTATGGCGTTTGGCATCGGCGATGTGCAGGCACTATTGGCCGGTCACCATGCTGGCCATGCTGGCGTCGCGGCGCATCCGGCGCATCGCGGTGACCATGGCCGTTGCCGACGGCCTCGCGGATTGGTTCACCCACCGCGATTCGGGCGGGCTCGATCCGTTCCGCTACGTGGCCTACAAGCGGATGGACGACATCGCCTACGGCAGCGGGCTGTGGCTCGGCGCGTTTCGCGCGCGCAGCCTCGAGTCACTCAAACCCACCACGCCGTCCAGCTGACTCGGACCGCTGATGCTGTTGATGTTGATGTAGATGGCAGACACTCTGATCGTCGGTGGCGGCACGGCGGGCTGTGTACTCGCGGCCCGGCTGAGCGAAAACCCGGACCACACCGTGCGTCTGCTCGAGGCGGGCCCGGTGTGGGCGACGGCGGCAGAGATGCCCACCGACCTGCTCGACGCCACCCGGCTGCCGGTCGGCCAAGGGTCGCCATGGCTGTGGACCTACCCGGTTACCCTCGCGACGGACGATACGGGCAACGAGGTCGCGGGAAATATTGTGCGCGGCAGGGTGATCGGTGGCTCCGGTGCGATCAACGGCAGCTACTTCGTGCGCGCCACGGCGGCCGACTTCGCCGCGTGGAGCAGCGAGATCGCCGCGACCACCTGGTCCTTCGACGCGGTGCTGCCGTTCTATCGGCGACTCGAGCACGACCACGATTTCGGTGACCGCCCATGGCACGGCCGGACCGGACCCGTGCCGGTGCGCCGGATAGCCACACCCGTGCCGCTGAGCGCCGAGTTCGCCGCGGCCTGCGCCGCGGCCGGCGTTCCCGAGGTCGCCGATCTGAACGCCCCGCCCGGCACCGGCCCCGCCGACGGCATCGGCCGCGTGCCGTGCAGTATCGAGAACGGCAGGCGGGTCAGCACCGGATGGGCGTATCTGCTGCCCGCATCGGCGCGGCCCAATCTGACCGTCGTCGGTGGAATACAGGTCACCCGCATCGAATTCCGGGGCACTCGCGCCATCGGTGTGGAATTCCTGCGCGACGGTGTGATCGGCACGATGTCGGCCGATCGGATCGTGCTGTGCGCGGGGGCGATCGAATCGGCGGCCCTGTTACTGCGTTCCGGCATCGGCGGCGTCGAGCAGCTTCGAACACTGGATATTCCGGTACGCCATCCCGCACCGGTCGGAATCGGATTCAGTGACCATCCCGAGATCGGTATCGAATACCGGCTCGATCCACCGCTTCGAACGCCGGAGACGGTGCCGCTGGAATATGTACTGAGTCTGGACGATATCGAAATCCGGCCCTACACCGTCGCGTTCACACCGGGGGTGCAGCGGCTCGGGGTGGCTTTGATGCGACCACATGCCGAAGGCGTCATGCGACTACGTTCACCCGATCCTGTCGTGTCGCCACATATCGACCACCGTTATCTGTCGGCGGCACACGATCGGAACCGTTTGCGGGAAGCTGTCGGCACTGCCACCGAATTGTTGCGCCGGATATCGGCGGCGCGGGTATCGAACCCGATCCCGGAATCCTCCGGCGCTGCTGCCGACAGGTGGCTGTGGGCGAATCTGGCTACCTCGCAACATCTCTCCGGTACGTGTCGGATGGGGCGTGCGCATGACGAACGTGCGGTGGTGGACGAGCTGTGCAGAGTGCACGGAGTGACCGGATTGTCGGTGGTTGATCTTTCAATTGTCCCGGTGCCGTTGAGTCGCGGTCCGCAGGCTACGACGGTGCTGATCGCCGAGCGCGCCGCCGACTACCTCTCTCGGTGATGTGAAAGATGAGTAGGTCACATTTGTACGAGGAATGAACCGGGTGTGACCTGGCGGACAAAAGATGCATCCGCCCTTCCACCGGAATACGCGCCGGTACAGTTTGGGGCGGAAAGAAAGGCAAATGGTCAGCAATCTTGCAGGTGGGCGGCCCCCACGGCATGGCGTCGAACCCGGCACTCAACTCGGCGCCCTTGAAGCCTATGCCGCACAAGCGCACGGATATCTTAGCGCGGGTGGCGAGCAGCTTTCGCAGCTTGCCGGTCTGCTGCGTCCGGTCGTGCTCGAATCATGGCTGCGCAGTGTGCGCGGCGGCGTCGATCCCATGGATGTGCTCGACGGTCGGGGTCTGCGCGGCGCGGATTTACAGCGCTACCGCGATGCACATCCGATCGCCGCATTGATGCCACTGATCGACAAGCTTCTCGTACAGGACACGGCCAGAACGGGTTTGATTGTCGCGGTCTCCGATCAATTCGGTCGCGTGCTCTCGATTCACGGTAATGCCGACCACATCACCGCGGCGTCCGAGATCGGTGTGCGGGCCGGCGACGATCTGAGTGAGCGGCGCATCGGCACCAATGCGGTCGGTCTTGTGGTGCGCACCGGAAGGGCCGCATGGATTCACGGCCCCGAGCATTTCCTGTATCGCATGCATCAGATCACCGGCGCCGCGGCGCCCGTGCACGATCCCGACGGCAGGCTGGTCGGGGTGCTGATGATCGCCGGTGGCGTCCGTGTCGCAAAGCCGGAGATTCTGGCGTTGGTCAAGGCGGCGTCGACCGCCGCGGAAATGGATCTGCTGCTCAGCGCGATGCGAGCGGGACAGCACGGTGCCGTGCATCGGCCCGGCACTCAGGAGGCGGCCGATGCCGCCGCGGCGGGCCGGTTGGGTCTCGACGTGCTCGGGCTCGGGCAGCCGTTGCTGACTGTCGCGGGCGATCGAGTTCCGTTGTCGCAGCGGCACGCCGAGATTCTGCTGCTGCTCGCCGAGCACCCGGAAGGGCTGGGCGCCGACCATCTCGCGCTGCTGCTCGACGATACGGATCTGGACAACGGCACCATCCGCGCCGCCATGTCGCGACTGCGTTCGGTGGTCGGTCCGACCGTATTCGGTTCGCGCCCATACCGCTTGCGCGTGCATGTCGCAACCGATGTGGAGGCCTTGCGCGCCGCACTCGACTCCGGTGATGTCGATGCTGCATTACGGCTTTATGCGGGCCCGGTACTTCCGCGCTCGACCGCTCCGGGGATTGTCGACCTCCGCGACGAGCTCCGGGTCCGGTTGCGCGCCGCGGTACTGAGTTCCGGTGACGCCGCCGTCCTGCGTCGGTGGACGGCGGCCGCCGAGGGGCGCGACGATGCCGCGGCGTGGGCCGTCTACCGCTCGGCGGTCGATCGAGATTCGCCGCTGTACGCGCAGATCGAAGCCAAGATCCGGGTCCTCGACCGGCGCTTGGGCGCCGATGCAACGCGGATGCAACGTTCCGGCTCATAGTCTGCACATCTGAAAGTGTGGTAACTCACACGCGCGGCCCCACTGTGGTCGCGAACACAGCTCTGTCCAGGGCTTTCTGCCCGCTCAACTCCGCTGGACGATCGTCCAGAAGTTTTTGGGGGAAAGCGTTCCTTTTTATTAACGAACCGCCTAATGTTCGCAATGCATGGATCGCATCCATGTGATGTAGCTGACACGGCCGCGGTGCCCGCCCGCACGGCGGCGGCGGAGTTGGAGGAACGATCAAGAGCTAGGCGCAACCGTGGCGATCTGCGTTCGCCACGGCGGTGACGCGAAGTCGCCGATCTCGTTTCACGCAAATCTGTTCGGACCCCGCGCGAGCGATGCTGCCGCGTCCCGCGCTTTCGTCGAATCGCCCCAAAGGCCGGCATTCATGCCATGCGCCGGAGCTCGAAGGCTCTGGTGCAGAGGCTTATTCGTGCTGCCCAAAAGCATTCGGCCAGCTGTTGTTTCGCAAAACGAGGAGGCTCTGGTGCACGGTACGGAGTTGGGTGAGTTCGGTGCACGGCCGGATGAGACCGCCCATACCGGGGCGGTGCCACCCGCGCCGACGCCGTTTCCGCTCGCGCCCGCGCAGCTGGGGGTGTGGTACGCGCAGCTGATCGATCCCGATGTGCCGATCAATATCGCGCAGTACGTGGATGTGCACGGCGAACTGGACATTGCGATCCTGCAAGAGGAATCGATCGAGGCGGCCTACGAATGCCAATCGATCCTGGTGCGGCTCGGCGAATCCGACGGTGTGCCCTATCAGTGCGTCGACCCGGAACTTTCCAAAGACATCAAAGTGATCGATCTGCGCACACACGCCGATCCGATTGCCGCCGCACAGGATTGGATGCGGACGGATATGAGCGCACCAGTCGATCTGATCGCCGATCGCCTCGCCGAATGCGCTGTATTGCGGGTCGCCGACCAGCGGTACTTCTGGTATCTGCGGGCCCACCATCTCGTCTTCGACGGATACGGTGCGCTGACCAGCACCAACCGTGTCGCCGAGCGCTACACCGCGCGGGTGCTCGGCACCGAGCTCGCCGCGGCGCCGCCCGGCAAGCTGGCCGCGCTGGTCGAAGGCGAGCTCGCCTACCGCAACAGCACGCGATACGCCACCGACCGCGCGCACTGGGCGCAGCGGGTCGCCGGACTCGACAGCGCGACCAGCCTCGACGGCCGCACCGCGCCGCGGGCGGCGATGAATCTGATTGCCGGCCGTGCGCTGCCGGAGCGCCTGGTCGAACAAATGAATGTCCTTGCCTCGAGCCAGGATTCGACCTTCGCGGTGGTCTTGCTCGCGGCCTTCGCCTGCTACCTCGGACGGCTCACCGATCGGGACGAAGTGGTGCTCAGCCTGCCGGTAACCGCGCGCACTACGGCGGTGATGCGGCGTTCGGCAGGGATGCTGTCGAATATCGTGCCGCTGCGGCTGCCGGTCGGCGGCGCACGGTCCGGCGCCCCGGTCACCTGGGGTGCGCTACTGCGGGCGACCAGAGTCGAGGTGGCAGGCGCACTGCGTCATCAGCGATACCGGCACGAGGACATCCGCCGCGACGCCGAACACGATGGGCAGCCCGCGCGACGTGCGCTATTCGGTCCGCTGGCCAACATCATGCTGTTCGGCAACGACCTGACCCTCGGCGACACCGTGGCCAGGTATCACGTGCTCTCGACCGGGCCGGTGGAAGACCTCAGCTTCAACGTCTACTACGGCGAGCGCGACAGCGTGCACGTGGATTTCGAGGCGAATCCGAATCTGTACGGCGCCGACGAAATCGCCCGCCACCACGCGCGATTCCTGCAATACCTGGAGCGGCTGCTGGCCACCGATCTCGACGCACCGGTGGACGCGGTGCGGGTCGCGACCGAGTTGGAGCTCGAGGTCAGCACCAGGATCTGGAATGCGACCGGCTACGACGTCGATGCGGTACTGCCCGGTCGATCGGCAGGCCGGGCTCCTGTCGCGACGCTTGTCTCTCTGTTCGAGGCGCAGGTCGCCCGCACGCCGGATGCGGTGGCGGTGCGATACGCCGACGGGTCCGGGCAGGCCATGACCTACCGCGAGGTGGCGGCCCGCAGCAACCGGCTGGCACGGCAGCTGATCGGGCTCGGGGTCGGGCCCGAGACCGTGGTCGCGCTGAACCTCCGGCGCTCACCCGAACTGCTCGTCGCGATCTACGCGGTGCTCGCGGCCGGTGCGGCTTACGTTCCGCTCGACCCCGACCATCCCGCCGAGCGCACCGCGCACATCCTGGCCACCGCCCGCCCGGCCTGCGTGCTGACCACCGAACGCGATGGTGCGCCTGCTGTTTCCGGAGTTCCTGTCGTGTATGTCGACCGGTCGGATCCCGGCTGTTGCGATGGGCCGGTCTGGGATCGGGAACGCACCGCGGCATTGCGGCCCGGTCATCCCGCGTACGTGATCTTCACGTCGGGTTCGACCGGGCTGCCGAAGGGCGTGGCGGTCACCCATGAGGCGATCGTCAACCGGTTGGTGTGGATGCAGTCGATGTACCGGCTCGGCGTCGACGACGTAGTGTTGCAGAAGACTCCCGCCACTTTCGATGTGTCGGTGTGGGAGTTCTTCTGGCCGCTGCAGGTCGGTGCGACCCTGGTGCTCGCGCAGCACGACGGGCACCGCGATCCGGCCTATCTGCGCGCTGTCATTGCCGAATACGGCGTGACAGCAGCACATTTCGTGCCCTCGATGCTGGAAGCGTTTCTGGCGCATCACGAATTCACGACGCGGACCACACTGCGGATGGTGTTCGCCTCCGGCGAGGCGCTGCCCGCCGCACCGGCCCAGCGGCTGCGCGTGTTGACGGGCGCGCGGCTGCACAACCTGTACGGCCCGACCGAGGCCGCCGTCGACGTGACCTTCCATGAAGTGACCGACGCCGATACCCTCTCGGTGCCGATCGGCGGGCCGGTGTTCAACACCCGGCTCTATGTACTCGATTCGCGGCTACGGCCGGTACCGGTCGGGGCGCCGGGTGAGCTGTATCTGTCGGGGGTACAGCTCGCCCGGGGTTATCTCGATCGGCCGGGACTGTCGGCGGGCAGGTTCGTCGCCGATCCGTTCGGCGGGCCGGACGGCCCCTCCGCACCGGGTGATCGGATGTACCGCACCGGTGATCTGGTGCGTTGGACCACTGCCGGTGAGCTCGAATATCTCGGCCGTACCGACTTTCAGGTCAAGCTGCGCGGGTTGCGCATCGAGCTCGGCGAAATCGAATCGGTGCTCGGCACGGTCGATTCGGTGGTGCGTGCCGTGGTTGTGGTGCGTGATGATGCCGGGGTCGGCGAGCAGTTGGTCGCCTATGCCGTGGAGTCCGAGCCGGGATCGGTGCTGCCGCGGCAGTTGCGTACTGCGGCGATCAGGGCACTGCCCGGATACATGGTGCCCGCGGCCTTCGTGGTGCTGGACGCGCTGCCGGTCAATGCCTCCGGCAAGCTGGATCGTGCGGCATTGCCCGCGCCGGAGCGGACCACCACGGAGTATGTCGCCGCGGTGACGTCGGTGGAGCAGACCATCGCGCGGGTGTTCGGCGAGGTGCTCGGTCACGAGCGCGTGGGCCGCAATGACGACTTCTTCGCACTCGGTGGAAACAGCTTGGTGGCCACACAGGTGGCGGCCCGGCTCGCCGCCGATTTGGGCTGCCGGCTCGGAGTTCGCGAATTGTTCACCGCCACCACGGTGTCCGAACTCGCCGAACTGATCGAGCGGGCGGGAGGAATCGGCGGCGTGCCCGCTGTTGCGCTGCTGCGGGCGCGGCCGCGGCCGCCGCTGGTTCCGCTTTCTCCCGCACAGCAGCGGATCTGGTTCCTGAACCGGTTCGACAGTTCCGGCGTGGGGTACAACATGCCGTTCGTGGCGCGACTACGCGGCGCGGTCGATGTCGCCGCGCTGCGGTCGGCGCTCGATGACGTCCTCGCCAGGCACGAGGTGCTGCGCACTATTTTCCCCGCGATGCTCGCGGACGCGGCCGAAGCGGCCGAAGGTGTTGCAGCGCAGCAGGTTGTCCTTCCGATGGCCGAGGCCCTCGGCGTTGCCGAACCGATCGGCGCACGCGAGCTCGATGCGGAACTGCTCCGCTTCGCTGCTCGCGGTTTCGATCTGGAACACGAGATTCCTTTTCGTGCCCGCGTTTTTACAGTGGACGACGGCAGTCACGCGGTTGTTCTGGTACTGCATCACATCGCCGCCGACGGGCTTTCGCTACGGGTGCTGGCGCGCGATGTGATGACCGCCTATGGTGCGCGACGCGTCGGCGCCGAACCGGGCTGGTCGCCGCTGAGCGTGCAGTACGCGGACTACAGCCTCTGGCAGCGTGCGCGGGGTCTGCCTGCCGGGCACCTGGAATTCTGGACCGCAACCCTTGCCGGGGCGCCCGACCAGCTCGAGCTGCCGACCGACCGGCCGCGGCCGCCGGTGTCCTCCGGTGCGGGCGCGGTGTTCGGTTTCGTGCTGCCGCAGGACCTCCATGTCGATATCACCGATCTGGCTCGCGCCGAGGGTGTCTCGACCTTCATGGTTGTGCACGGTGCGCTAGCTGTGCTGCTGTCGCGGTTGTCGGGCACCGCCGACATCGTGATCGGCACCCCGATCGCCGGTCGCGGCGAGCGCGCACTCGACGATCTCATCGGGATGTTCGTGAACACCCTGGTGTTGCGCACCGAGGTCGACGCCGCGGCCTCGTTCGCCGCCCTGCTCGCCCGGGTGCGCGAGGTCGACCTCGCCGCCTTCGGTCATGCCGAACTGCCATTCGAGCAGCTAGTCGAGGCCATCAACCCGACACGCTCGCAAGCGCGCCACCCGATGTTCCAAGTCATGCTCGCCTTCGACAACGCACAGGAAATCACCCTCGAATTACCCGACATGTCGGTTGCCACCAGTACTCTGGACACTGGAGTGACCAAGTTCGATCTTCAGCTCACGGTCACCGAAGGCTTCGTCGGTGCCGGACTCGAGGAAGGTTCGGCACCGACGGGGGTCCGTGCGGAATTCACGTACGCGACCGATCTTTTCGACGAAGCCACTATCGCGGACTATGCGCGGTGGCTGGTGCTGCTACTGCGGGCGATCACGGCCGATGCCGATCTACCGGTCGGTGACCTGCCGTTACTCGACGCCGCGGGGCAGCGGCGGGCGATCGAGCGGGGTCGGGCCCCGCGCGCGACCCCTGCCACGGGCACCGTGCTCGCCGCGTTCGAGGAGCAGGTGCGCCGGACCCCCGATGCGGTGGCGTTGCTGGACGGCGATCGGACGTTCACCTACGCGGAATTGTCCTCCCGGGTCAATCGTCTCGCGCGGGTGCTGATCGATGCGGGTGTCGAACCCGAGTCGCTGGTGGTGCTCGGGATGCGCCGCTCGGCGGAGCTGGTGGTCGGCGCATACGCGGTGCTGACCGCAGGCGGCGCGTATGTGCCCATCGACCCCGACCAGCCTGTCGCCCGGATCGCACACGTCATCGCCTCGGCACAGTCTGTGTGCGTACTGACCACCTCCGCCGATGGTTGGCAGGGCGGATCCGATGTCCCGGTCATCGCGATCGATGCGCTCGATGGCGCGCGGTACTCGGACGCGCCGGTCGGCGACGCGGAGCGCCCGCGACCGTTGCGTGCGCTGAATACCGCCTACGTCATCTTCACCTCCGGCTCCACTGGGCGGCCGAAAGGCGTTGCTGTCCAGCACGCCTCGATGGTCAATCAGGTCGAGTGGATCGCCGATGAATACCGCATCGGCCGCGACGACGTCGTGCTGTTCAAGACGCCCGCGACCTTCGATGTGTCGGTGTGGGAGCTGTTCGCGCCGCTGGCCAGGGGCGCTCGGATAGTGGTGGCCGAGCATGACGGGCATCGCGACAGCGGCTATCTCGCAGCCCTTATCGCGGCGCACTCGGTGACCATGACCTCGTTCGTGCCCTCGATGCTGACGGTGTTCGCCGATGCGGCTCCCGGTGCGGCGATCGCGTCGTTGCGCACCGTCTTCGTCGCGGGTGAGGCGATGACCGGCGAAGCCGCGGCGGACTTCGCCGCGGCGAGTTCGGCCCAACTGCACAATCTGTACGGTCCGACGGAATTCACGGTGCACGCCACGCACGCACCGGTCGACGCGGCGAGCTCCGGTCCGGTGCCGATCGGGCGTCCGGTGCGCGCGAGTCAGGTGCTCGTACTCGATGCGCGGCTGCGTCCGGTGCCGGAAACAGTGGTCGGCGAGCTGTACTTGTCCGGCGTCCAGGTCGCACGCGGGTACCACGGGCGGGCAGATTTGAGTGCCGAACGGTTCGTCGCCAACCCGTATGGTCCGCAGGGATCGCGGATGTACCGGACCGGCGATCTGGTGCGGCGCACGCGCGCCGGTGCGCTGGAATACCTGGGGCGCAGCGACTTCCAGGTGAAGCTGCGCGGACAACGGATCGAGTTGGGCGAGATCGAGGCGGCGCTGGTCGCCGCGTCGGACGTGCGGGCGGCCGCGGTGCGGATATTCGCCCATCCCGCCGGGGACATGCTCGTCGCCTATGTTGTCACCGCCATACCCGAGGCGGAGCTCGCCGCGGTGCTCGGGCAGCGGCTGCGGGCGGCGCTGCCCTCGTACATGGTGCCTGCGGCGTACGTCGGGCTCGAGGCGATGCCGCTGACCAGTTCGGGCAAGCTGGATCGCACGGCACTGCCGGACCCGGTACCGGCCGCCAATGTATTTCGCGCGCCGGCCACCATTGCCGAGCAGGCGGTGGCCGAGGCATTCGGCAAGGTGCTCGGCCTCGATCGGGTCGGCCTCGACGACGATTTCTTCGCGCTGGGCGGAAATTCGCTCGTGGCCACGCAGATCGCGGCGCGCATCGGGGCCGCCGTCGGCACCGATGTTCCGGTGCGAATGCTGTTCGAACATCCCACGGTCGGCGCGTTCGCTGCGAATCTGCCCGCTGCCGGCGGGGCCACGAACCGTCGGCCGCTCGTCGCCCGACCGCGTCCGGACCGGGTGCCGTTGTCGTATGCGCAGCAGCGGATGTGGTTTCTCAACCAGTTCGACGCGAACTCGGTCGCGAACAATCTGACCGCGGCCGTTCGGCTCACCGGTGTCCTCGATCGTGCCGCGCTGTCCGCCGCGATCGGCGATGTCCTCGCCAGACACGAGACGCTGCGCACCAGCTACCCGGCGGTGGACGGCATTGCACGCCAGCACGTGCTGCCGATCGACGAGACACCGACACGGCTGATCGCCGAGCCGGTCGAGGACGCGGACCTCCAGGATCGGATCCGTGCCATCGCGGCATTGCCTTTCGCCGTGGACAAGGCCGCGCCCGTGCGGCTGACCTTGCTGGAGACGGGTGCGCGAAACGACACCGCTGAGGGCGCAGAGCAGGTGCTCGTCGTCTCGATACACCACATCGCCGCGGACGGCTGGTCCATCGCGCCGCTCACTCGCGACATCATGCTCGCCTACGCCGCACGATGTGCGGGCACCACGCCGGCCTGGACGCCACTGCCGGTGCAGTACGCCGACTTCACGCTCTGGCAGCGGGAAACACTCGGCGCGGAAGCCGATCCCGACTCGCTGATCGCCGAGCAGATCCGCTACTGGTCCACCGAACTCGCCGGCCTGCCCGACACCTCGACCCTGCCCGCGGACCGGCCGCGTCCCGCTGTCGCCTCGGGCCGCGGGGACCGGCACACGTTCACCATCGACGCCGCGCTGCACCGCCGACTGCGCGAGCTCGCCGACGAGTCGCACGCGTCGCTGTTCATGGTCGTGCACGCCGCCTTCGCCACCCTGCTTGCCAAACTTGCCGGGCAGCAGGATGTCTCGATCGGCACGCCGATCGCCGGTCGCGGCGATCAGGCGCTCGACGAGCTGGTCGGTATGTTCGTCAACACCCTGGTGCTGCGCACCGACGTGCGTCCGGAGCTGTCGTTCGCCGACCTGATCGCCGCTGTGCGCGACAGCGATCTGCGTGCCTTCGCCAACGCCGAGGTCCCCTTCGAGCGGCTGGTGGAGGTGCTGAATCCGCAGCGCACCACGGCACGGCATCCGCTGTTCCAGGTCATGCTCGATTTCCAGAACACCGCGCAGACCTCGTTGGCGCTGGCCGGTCTGGAGGTGTCCGCGCTCGACATCGAATCGCGGACCGCGAAATTCGATGTGCAGTTGACCCTTACCGAGTCCACCGACAGCACCGGCGCACCGGCGGGCATCGCGGCGGTCCTCGAGTACGCCACCGATCTGTTCGATGCGAACACCGTCGCCACGTTCGCTGCCCGGCTGCGTCGAGTGCTCGACGCCGTCGGCACCGACCCACAGCTTCGGGTCGGTGACATCGACCTGCTGTCCGGCCCGGAGCGCGTCCTGGTGCTGGACACCTGGAACGCGACCGCACGCGACATGGATGCCACCGCAACGCTGGTGTCGCTGTTCGAGGCGCAGGTGGCACGCACCCCGGACGCAATCGCCCTCTCGTTCGACGGTGCCTCGCTGTCGTATGCGGAGTTCGCGAGCCGAGTGAATCGGCTGGCCCGCCTGCTGGTGTCCATCGGTGTCTGCCCCGGCACGGCCGTGGCCTTGGGCATGGCCCGCTCGAC
Organism: Nocardia sp. CWNU-33; assembly: GCF_046764895.1. Taxonomy (NCBI): domain Bacteria; kingdom Bacillati; phylum Actinomycetota; class Actinomycetes; order Mycobacteriales; family Nocardiaceae; genus Nocardia; species Nocardia sp. CWNU-33. Next base: position 54,012 of record NZ_JBKOQN010000023.1, read on the forward strand.
GGAACTCGTCGTCGCGATGTACGCCGTGCTCACGGCGGGCGGTGCGTACGTCCCGGTGGATCCGGACCATCCGGCCGAGCGGATCGAGCACGTGCTGCGCACCGTGCGTCCGGTGTGCGTGCTGAGTCGCTCGGGCGACGGACTGGATCTCACCGCCGCGGACCGGCCGCGGGCGTGGGCGGTGCTCGATGTCGACCTCTTCGACGACAGCGACTATTCCGATGCGCCGCTGACCGACGCCGATCGGCTCGGTGCACTCACACCGGACAACGACGCCTACGTGATCTTCACGTCGGGTTCGACCGGGCGACCGAAGGGGGTCGCGGTTTCGCACGCCGCGATCGCGAACCGGCTGGTGTGGATGCAGGACGCGTACGGGCTGAACCGCGCGGACACCGTATTGCAGAAGACGCCCGCCACCTTCGACGTGTCGGTGTGGGAGTTCTTCTGGCCCTTGCAGATCGGTGCACGGCTGGTGGTCGCCGAGCCGGACGGACACCGGGATCCCCGCTATCTCGGGCAGGTCATCCGGCACGAGCGCGTGACCGTCGCGCATTTCGTGCCCTCGATGCTGATCGCCTTCGTCGCCGATGCGGCAGCGGCGCGGTGTGATTCGCTGCGCCTGGTGTTCTGCTCGGGTGAGGCACTGCCGCCCAGGCCCGCACATCGACTGCGCGAACTGACCGGCGCCCGACTGCACAATCTCTACGGTCCGACCGAGGCGGCCGTCGACGTCACCGCCCATGAGGTGACCGACGCAGATATCGACACCGTGCCGATCGGTGTGCCGGTGGCCAACACTCAGGTGTACGTGCTGGATGGCCGACTGCGTCCGGTGCCACCCGGTGTGCCGGGCGAGCTGTATCTGGCGGGGGCGCAGCTGGCGCGCGGATATGTGGCGCGGCCCGAGCTGACGAGCGATCGGTTCGTGGCCAATCCGTTCGATCCATCCGGGGCGCGGATGTACCGGACCGGTGATCTGGTGGCCTGGACCAGTGGTGGCGCAATTCGCTACCTCGGCCGCACCGACTTCCAGGTGAAGGTGCGTGGTGTGCGGATCGAGCCGGGGGAGATCGAATCCGTGCTCATCGGTATGGATTCGATCGCGCAGGCCGTCGTCGTGGTGTACGCGGGCACGCAATTGGTGGGGTACCTCGTCGCGGAGCCCGGTGCGACGATCGGCCTCGACGACGTGCGGTCCGCGCTGGGCAGGCGGCTACCGGGCTACCTGGTGCCGTCGGCCTTCGTGGTGCTCGACCAGTTCCCGCTCAACGCCTCCGGCAAGCTGGATCGAAAGGCATTGCCCGCACCCGTGTTCGAGGCCACGGCTTTTCGCGCGCCCGCGACTGCGGTGCAAGAGATTGTCGCGCGTGTCTTCGGTGCGGTGCTCGGCGTCGAGCGGGTCGGGCTCGACGACGACTTCTTCGCGCTCGGCGGAAACTCCCTGAACGCCACTCAGGTCCTCGCCCGGCTCGGTGCAGCGTTGGATGCCGAGCTTCCGGTGCGGATGCTGTTCGAGGCGTCGTCGGTCGCGGCGCTGGCCGCGCGGGCCGAAGCGCACGAGGGGGCGGGCGGCCGTACCGAGTTGGCAGTGCGCCCGCGTCCGGAGCGGGTTCCGCTGTCGCCTGCCCAACAACGGATGTGGTTCCGCAACAGGTTCCTGTCGAATGCCGAGACCGGTCCCGGTACCGCCGTCGACAACATTCCGGTCGCGCTTCGCCTCACCGGAGAGCTGGATGTCGCCGCGCTGACCACCGCGCTGACCGATGTCATCGACCGCCACGAAACGTTGCGCACGGTCTATCCGGACGGACCCGACGGTGCCGAACAAGTGGTCCTTCCGAGGGGATCGGCAGTTTCGGTGCTGCGGTCGGACCCGGTCACCGAATCCGAACTCGCGCAACAGCTCGCCGCTTTCGCCGCGACGACATTCGACGTGACCAGCGACATGCCGTTGCGTGCCGCGCTGTTCACGATCGACGGGCCGAACTCCGTCGACCATGTCCTGGCGCTGGTGCTGCACCACATCTCGGCCGACGGGTTCTCGCTCGGGCCGCTGGCAGGTGATCTGATGACTGCCTACGCCGCGCGTAGCGCGGGCACCGCGCCCGCGTGGGCCGCACTGCCCGTCCAGTACGCCGACTACACACTGTGGCAGGCCGAAAACCTCGGTGCCGCCGCGGATCCCGCGTCACGGACCCATCGTCAGCTCGCGTACTGGCGTCAGACCCTCACCGGCCTGCCCGAGCAGCTCGAACTGCCCACCGACCGCCCGCGCCCCATCGTGTCGTCCTATCGCGGCGACACCCACCGGCTGCGCATCGATTCCGACCTGCACAGCGAACTGAGCGAGCTGGCGCGTAAACGGGACGCCACCTTGTTCGCCACCATGCACGCGGCGCTCGCGGTACTACTCGCCCGGTTGTCGAGCGCCGAGGACATCGCGATCGGCACACCGGTTGCCGGTCGCGGCGCGGCCGCGCTGGACGGCCTCGTCGGCATGTTCGTCAACACGCTGGTGCTGCGCACCCGCATCGATACCAGGGCGCGCTTCGAGACCGTGCTCGACACGGTGCGCGCTCAGGACATCGAGGCACTCTCGCATGCGGACATTCCCTTCGAACGGCTGGTGGAGCTGGTCGCCCCCACGCGGGCGCAGAACCGCCATCCGCTGTTCCAGGTGGCCATGACCTTCCAGAACTTCGCGCTGCCGCGGCTGGAAATGGACGGTCTGCTGGTGCGTCCGGTCGAGTTCGACGCGGTCACCGCCAAGTTCGATCTACAGTTCACGGTGCTCGAGTCGAACGACGCGGGTGGTCGCGCGGACGGCATGGAAATCGAAATCACCTATGCCACAGACCTTTTCGATGCTGCAACGATCGAGGTACTGGCTCGGCGCTACACGCAGGTGCTGGCCGCGATCGCCGCGGACGCGACGGTGGTCGTCGGTGACATCCAACTGCTCAGCGCGGAGGAGCAGCATCGGGCGCTGTACGAGTGGGCGGGCACGCCGGGGCCGCGGACTGCCGTGACCGGCACCCTGGCCGATCGGTTCGCCCTGGCCGCGGCGATCGACCCGGCCGCCGTCGCGGTACGGGCAGGCGATCGGTCGCTGACCTATACCGCACTCGACGACCGATCCAACCGGCTCGCCCGGCGGCTCATCGCCGCGGGCGTCGGGCCGGAAGCGCTGGTCGCGGTGGCGCTCCCGCGTTCGGTGGACCTGATCGTCGCGTTGCTGGCGGTGGTGAAGGCCGGCGGTGGCTATCTGCCGATCGATCCCAACTATCCGGCCGACCGGATCGAGTACGTCCTCGACGATGCTCGGCCGATCTGTGCGATCACCAGCGCGGCAACCGGATTGGCGCGCGGCTGGTTCGGTGGTCCGGTCATCGAGATCGATGCCGCCGATCTGGAATCCTTCGACGGTGCGCCGGTGACCGACGGCGATCGCCGTCAACCGTTGGACCCGGCGCATACCGCCTATGTCATCTACACCTCCGGCTCTACCGGTCGGCCCAAGGGCGTCGTCATCCCGCACCGCAATGTGCTGCGGCTGCTGGACAACACGACGGGCCGGTTCGAGTTCGGGCCGTCGGATGTCTGGACGCTGTTCCACTCCTATGCCTTCGATTTCTCGGTATGGGAGCTGTGGGGCGCGCTGCTCTACGGCGGCAGGCTGGTTGTCGTCGATTACTACACCTCGCGGTCGCCGCAGCAATTCCTGGAACTGCTCGCCGTGGAAGGCGTCACGGTTCTCAACCAGACGCCCTCGGCCTTCTATCAGTTGATCGCGGCCGACAACGCCGACCGGTCTCGGCACGAGTTGCCTTTGCGTTATGTGATTTTCGGGGGCGAGGCACTGGAACCGCAGCGCCTGAACGGGTGGTTCGAGCGGCGTCCGAACGGGCCGCAACTGGTGAATATGTACGGCATCACCGAGACAACGGTGCATGTCTCCCATCGCTCGATCGAGGCAGGCATCGGATCGGCGAGTGTGATCGGCAGCGCGATACCCGGCTTGGCCGTGCGGGTGCTCGATGCTCGGCTGCGCCCGGTGCCGGTGGGAGTACCCGGCGAAATCTATGTCTCGGGCGGGCAATTGGCGCGCGCATACCTCGGTCGCCCCGCGCTGACCGCGAGTCGGTTCGTGGCCGACCCGTATGCCGGTGGCGGCGCGCCGGCGTATCGGTCCGGCGACCTCGCCCGGTGGACGGCGGACGGCGATCTGGAGTATCTGGGCCGGGTCGACCAGCAGGTGAACCTGCGCGGGTTCCGTATCGAGCTCGGCGAGATCGAGGCCGCGCTGCTGGACGAGGCCGCGCTGACGGTCAGCGAGGTCGCGGTCGTGGTGCGCGCCGACCTCGTCGACGAGCCGCGCATCGTGGCCTACGTGGTCGGGGCGGGCCTGTCCGACACTGCGGCGTTGCGGCAGGCGCTCGCGCGCAGGCTGCCCGAGCACATGGTGCCCGCCGCGATCGTGATGGTCGATCGCATTCCGTTGACGGTGAACGGGAAGCTCGACCGCGCTGCGCTGCCCGCGCCGGTCTTCGAGGCGAAGACCTATCGCAAGCCTGCGACGTTCGCGGAGGAGATCGTCGCCGGGGTTTTCGCGGAGGTGCTCGGCTTCGGCGCGGGTACCGCCGAGCCGCGTCTGGTCGGCGCCGACGACGACTTCTTCGACCTCGGCGGCAGCTCCCTGCTCGCCGCCAAGGCGGTCGCCAGGATCGGGGCCGCACTCGGCCGCACCGTGACGGTCCGTGCGCTGTTCGAGGCGTCGCGGGTGGCCGACTTCGCGGCCATGGTGACCACCGGTGACGGGGCGGCCGCCCGGCCCGCGCCGGTGGCGGGCGCGCGTCCCGATCGGCTCCCGCTCTCGCCCGCCCAGCAGCGGATGTGGTTCCTGAACCGCTTCGACCGATCGGCGATCGCCTACAACATCCCGCTCGCCCTTCGGCTCTCCGGCGTCCTCGACGTCGCGGCGCTGCAGTCCGCCGTCGGCGATGTCATCGGCAGGCACGAATCGCTGCGGACCCGCTACCCCGAGCTCGACGGTGCACCGATGCAGCTGATCATGCCTGCCGCCCAGGCGATTCCGTCGTTGTATCCGATCGAGGTGACCGAAACCGAGCTGCCGGACCGGATCAGGGAACTGGCCGCGACCACCTTCGATGTCACCGTGGACGTTCCGATTCGGATGCGACTGTTCGCGATCGGTCCGGACTACGTGCTCGCCGCCGTTGTGCACCACATTGCCGCGGACGGCTCGTCGATCGCGCCGTTCATTCGGGACCTGATGGTCGCCTACACCGCACGCTGCGCAGGCAACGCGCCCGGCTGGGCGCCGCTGGCCGTGCAGTACGCGGACTACGCGCTGTGGCAGCGCGAATTGCTCGGCGCGGAAGACGATTCCGCCGCGCTGTCCGCGCAACAGATCGCCTACTGGACCGAGACTCTGACCGGGCTGCCCGACCAACTCACCCTGCCTGCCGACCGCCCGCGGCCCGCTCGCCAGAGCCTGCGCGGCGGCAAAGTCGAGATCGGCATCGACGCGCAACTGCACGCGGCACTCGTCGCACTCGGCAGGCGCGCCGGCGCGACCTTGTTCATGGTGGTGCACGCCGCCTTCGCCGCACTGCTCGCGCGGTTGTCGGGGAGCTCGGATATTGCCGTCGGCACCCCGATCGCCGGCCGTGGCGCGGCCGAACTCGACGACGTCATCGGCATGTTCGTCAATACGCTGGTGCTGCGGACCCAGGTCGATGGCGGCGCGACCTTCGAACAACTGCTCGGCCGCGCGCGGGCGGCGGACATCGCGGCCTTCTCGCACGCCGATGTGCCGTTCGAGCGACTGGTCGAGGTGCTGAACCCGCAGCGCTCGACCGCACGGCACCCGCTCTTCCAGGTCGGTTACTCCTTCCAGAACCACGATCGAGGCTCGCTCCGTTTGCCTGGCCTCGAGGTGCGGGAAGTCGAATTCGACAGCAATGTCGCGCAATTCGATCTGCACCTGTTCGCGGTGGACAGCTATGCCGCCGACGGTGCGCCCGACGGCATCGACCTGGCCATCGGCTACGCGACGGACCTGTTCGAGACCACGAGCGCACAGCGATTCGCGGCCGCACTGCACCGGGTGCTCGAATCGGTGGCCACCCGGCCGGACATCCTCGTCGGCGACCTCGACCTGCTCGGCGAGGTCGATCGGGCACAGCTGCTCGACGAGTGGAATCGCACCGCGCACCACGTCGAGCCGGTCACGCTTGCGGATCTGATCGACGCCCAGGCGGCGGCGACACCGCATGCGGTGGCGCTGATCGATGCGACAGTCGCACCCGAAACCACGCTCACCTACGCAGAATTCGATGCTCGGGTGAACCGGCTCGCGCGCAGGCTGATCGCCGAAGGGGTGGGCCCCGAGTCGACCGTCGTGCTGGCGATGCGTCGGTCCGTGAACCTGATCGCCGCCATGTATGCGGTGGTGCGGGCGGGCGGAGCCTACGTTCCGATCGATCCGGACCAGCCGGCCGACCGGATCGCCCACATCATCGACATCGCGGCGCCCGCCTGCATTCTCACCACCTCCGCCGACGGCATGCCGATCGAAACCCGCGCGGCGGCACTGGAAGTCGACCGAATCGAGCTGGCGGGCTTCGCGGCGACACCGATCCAGAACACCGACCGGATCCGCCCATTGCGGCAGGCGCACTCGGCCTACGTGATATTCACGTCCGGATCGACGGGCTTGCCCAAGGGGGTCACCGTCGCGCACTCGGCGATCGTCAACCAGTTGGCGTGGCTGCGTGACAGTTTCGCACTCGGCCCACAAGACTGCGTGCTGCTGAAGACCCCGGCGACCTTCGACCTCTCGGTCTGGGAGTTCTGGTCCCCACTGGTGACCGGCGGTCGCCTCGTGGTGACCACGGCGGGCACCGAGCGCGATCCCGACCGAGTGCGTGCGTTGATCGAGCGGCACGGCGTCACGGTGCTGCACGCGGTGCCGTCACTCGTGGGCATGCTGCTCGCCGCCGCGCCGGATGCGCCGATGCCGCTCTCGCTGCGCCAGGTGCTCGCCATCGGTGAGACATTGCCGCCTGCCACTGCGGTCGAGTTCCGGCGGCGCGCGGCTCGCACCAGACTGTTCAACCTGTACGGCCCCACCGAGGCCGCGGTGTCGATCACGGCGTTCGAAGTGCGTGCAGACCCGTCGCAGGTGGTGCCGATCGGTGCGCCTGCGTGGAACAGTCGGGTCTACGTCCTCGATGCCAGGCTCCAGCCGGTGCCCGTCGGCGTACCGGGCGAGCTGTATTTGGCCGGTGCGCAATTGGCCCGCGGCTATCACCGCAGACCCGCATTGACCGCGGATCGCTTCGTCGCCGATCCCTTCGCGGCCGCAGCCGAGCCGATGTATCGCACCGGCGACATAGTTCGCCGGCGTCCGGACGGCGCCCTGGAGTATCTCGAGCGATCGGATTTCCAGGTCAAGATCGGCGGCTTCCGCATCGAGCTCGGTGACGTGGAGTCCGCGCTGCGGCGACTGTCCCTGGTGCGTGCGGCAGTGGCGGTGGCGCGCGATGACGAGCGGGCAGGCACTCGGCTCATCGCCTACGTCGCGGTACCGGAATCGGATTCGGCCGCCCGCGCGGACCTGGCCGTCGAACTACGCGCGGCGGTGGCCCTCGAGCTGCCCGCATATATGGTGCCGGCCGCGATCGTCGTGCTGGAGTCGTTGCCCCTCAACGCGAATGGAAAGGTCGATCGAGCGCAATTGCCCGAGCCGGTGTTCACCGAAGTTGCCTACCGGGTGCCGAGCACCGAGCACGAGCAGCTCGTAGCCACCGCCTTTGCCGATGTGATCGGCGCGGCGACAGCAGGTCTGGACGATCACTTCTTCGCCATGGGTGGCAACTCGCTGATGGCGACCCGGCTGGCCGCGCAGCTCGGCGCTGCCCTCGGTGTCCGGGTGCCGGTCTCCTCGGTATTCGAGTCGCCCACGGTGGCCGCCCTCGCGGCGCATATCGCCGAGTTGGACGGCACCGAAGGGCGGCCCGCGCTCAGCCGTCGTTGCGACCCCACGCCCGCTGCGCTCTCGCTCGCACAGCAGCGGATGTGGGTGGTCAACCGGCTGGCTCCGGACTCCTCCGCCTACCACATCCCCGCCGCCCTGCGGCTGACCGGCGTGCTGGACCTCGACGCGCTCACTGCGGCGGTCCTGGATGTGCTGAGCAGGCACGAAGCCCTGCGCACCAGGTATCCCGACACCGAGCGCGGCCCGGTGCAGGAGGTTCTCGACAGCACCGCGGTCAGCATCGATCTGACTCCGATTCCGGTGCGGGTTTCGGGCCTCGCTGCGCAACTCGACGAGTTCGTCGCCACCGGTTTCGATGTCACCACCGCACCACCGGTCCGGATCGCGCTGTTCGAAACCGGCAGGGACGAGCACGTTCTCGTGGTGGTCGCGCACCATATCAGTGCCGACGGCTACTCGGTCGCACCGATGACGCGCGATCTGGTGCGCGCCTATCTCAGCCGAGCCGCCGGGCAGCGACCGGACTGGGCTCCACTCGATATCCAGTACTCCGATTACAGCGAGTGGCAGCGCGAAATCCTGGGTTCCGATCGCGATCCGGCGAGCCTGCTGTCTCGGCAGCTCGCGTACTGGACCACCGAATTGGCCGGACTACCCGAGGTTCTCGCACTGCCGACCGATCGACCGAGGCCGGCGCGCCGGGAAATGCGCGGCGCTAGCGTTGATTTCGCGGTCGATGCCGAGCTGACCCGCCGATTGAACAGCGTCGTCCGTGAGCACGGCACTACGTTGTTCACACTGATCCACAGCGCATTCGCGGTGCTGCTCGCCAAACTGTCCGGCACCAGTGACATTGCCATCGGCGCTCCGGTCGCAGGTCGCGGCGAACGCGAGCTCGACGACCTGATCGGCATGTTCGTCAACACGGTGGTGCTGCGCACCGAGATCGACCCGCGCACCGGCTTCGCCGATCTGCTCCGGCAGGCCAGGGACCGGGATGTGGCTGCACTCTCGCACGCCGATGTGCCGTTCGAGCGCGTGGTCGACGCGCTGGAGTGCACCCGCTCGAGCACCTACACCCCGCTGTTCCAGGTCCTGTTCACCTTCCAGAACATGCCCGCAGGCCGGGTGACGTTGCCCGGGCTCGCGGTCGAGGCGCTCGATCTGGAACTGGCCGAGGCGAAGTTCGATCTCCAGCTCACCGGCATCGAAAAGTTCGACGCCGCAGGCGAACCGGCCGGCCTGCAGCTCAGGTTCGGTTACGCGACGGACATTTTCGATGCCGCCACGGTCGAGCTGTTCGCCGATCGGCTACTGCGAGTGTTCTCGACAGTCGTGGCAGCGCCGTCGATCGCGATCCGGGCCATCGACATCCGCACCGGCGCGGAACAGATGCGGCGCGCACCAAGAGTGGCCATCGAGCCGGTGACAGTGGCCGAGCTGCCCGCACTCATCGAGGCCGCGGCGGACATCGCGCCCGACATCGTGGCCTTCGAACACGGCGCGCACACGGTGACCTACAGCCAGCTCGCCGCCAAGATCGCGGCGGTCGCCAAGGCGATGGGCGCGGCGGCGAAACCGGAAGCGCTGATCAATGTCTCCCTTGCCGGGCTGGTGCCCGGCGTCTTGGCCGCGCTCGGCGGCAGTGGTCTGGCCGCAGTGCTGCGGACGCTGCTCACCGACGCGCAGGCCGTCGTCTCCAACTCCGGGTTGGAAATCGATTCGGAAGGAAATAGCTGATGTCCCACGCAGAATCGGTCGCATCCAGCGAGCTCGGCAACCCTGGTGCCGCGCATCCCCATGCGGCGCTGCGTCGCGCCTACGGAATCGATGACCTACCAGGATTGATCGGGACGGTCGCCGAGCTGGATCCGGATCGAATCGCGTTGCGGCACGCCGACACCGTGATCAGCTACGGTGCGCTGGCCACCGAACTCGGGGTGCTCGACGAGGCCATGGGTGGCGCGCTCGGCCCGGACGCGCTGGTGCCGGTGGTGGTGTCGGGTCAGTTGCCGGAACTGATGGATTCGGCCGACGGTGCGCTCGGCGCGATTCTCGAGCAGCTGCTCGATGACGCACTCGACGCGGCGGTGGGGGTGCTGCCGACGAACTTCGCGCCGACCGAGACGCTGATCAGCGAGTTCGAGGCCCAGGTTCGGCGGACGCCCGATGCGGTCGCGTTGGAGTACGCGGGCGCGACTCTCACCTACGCCGAGTTCGGCACCAGGGTCGATGCACTGGCCTACCACCTGGTCGAGCGGGGCGTCGGCCCGGACGCGCTGGTCGGACTCGCGGTGCAACGATCGTTCGAACTGCTCATCGGCATGTACGCGATCCTCAAGGCCGGCGGCGCATATGTGCCGATCGATCCGGAACACCCCGCCGAGCGCATTGCCTATGTACTGGAGGTCGCCGCACCGGTGCTGGTGCTCACCACCTCCCGAGACGAGCCGGAGCTGCCTGCGGGTGTCGACGTGCTGCGGATCGATCGGTTCGACGCGGTCGCGCCGGAATCGTTCGACGCCTGGCCCCGGCCACTGGGCGACAATATCGCCTACGTCATTTTCACCTCGGGCTCGACCGGTCGGCCCAAGGGCGTTGCGGTTTCGCACCGGTCGATTGTTGCCAATCTGCGGTGGCGCGAGCGGCTGCACCGGCTGAACTCGACCGATGTCGTGCTGCAGAAGACACCGTTCACCTTCGATGTCTCGGTGTGGGAGTTCTTCTGGCCGTTGCAGGTCGGTGCGCGTCTGGTGATCGCCGAGCCCGATGGTCATCGCGATCCGGCCTATCTGGTTCGCACGATCGCCGAATGCGGTATCACCGTGGCGCATTTCGTGCCGTCGATGCTCGCGGTGTTCGTCGCCGCACTGGATCCGGCGAATGCGGCGGCAGTGGAAACGCTGCGGCTGGTGATCGCTTCGGGTGAGGCGCTGCCCGCGGCCACCGGCGCCGCGTTCCGTGCGATCAGTGGCGCGTGCCTGTACAACACCTACGGTCCGACCGAGGCCGCGGTGGATATCACCTCGCACGAGGTGACCGCCGCGGATGTCACGACCGTGCCGATCGGCGCACCCGCCGACGACTCCGAACTGCTTGTGCTGGATGACAATCTGGGGCCGGTGCCGAGCGGAGTTGTCGGGGAGCTGTACCTGGCCGGTGTGCAATTGGCCCGCGGCTATGTGGCGCGCCCCGGACTGACTGCCGACCGGTTCGTGGCCAATCCCGAAGGCCCGCCCGGCGAGCGCATGTACCGCACCGGAGACCTGGCCCGCTGGCTACCTGCCGTCGACGGCGGCCCGGCCGAGCTCGAGTACCTGGGCCGCACCGATTTCCAGGTGAAGTTGCGTGGCCTGCGCATCGAGTTGGGCGAGGTGGAGGCGGCGCTGCTGCGCAACCGACAGGTCGCGCAGGCCGTGGTGGTGCTGCATCAGCATGCGGGCGGCGACCATCTGGTCGGCTACGTCGTTGCGGACGGTACTGCCGTGCTCGATGCCGCCGCGGTGCTGGCGGCCACGCGAGCGCAGCTGCCGGAGTACATGGTGCCGTCGCTGGTCGTGGTGCTCGACGAGATGCCGGTGAATGCCAATGGCAAGCTGGATCGTCGCGCGCTGCCGGAGCCGGTATTCGGTTCTGGCGCTGTGGCATACCGGGAGCCGGCCACCGCGGCCGAGCGGGCTGTTGCGGCGATCTTCGGTGAGCTGCTCGAGGCGGACCGGGTCGGAGCCGACGACGACTTCTTCGCCCTCGGCGGCAATTCGCTCATGGCGACGCGGGCCATTGCCCGGGTCGCGGCCGCGCTCGGTGTCTGCGTCGACGTCCGTGACTTCTTCGACCGTCCGACCGTGGCGGCGCTCGCCGCTTTGTCCGCCGCCGGCGCACCGGCACGTCCCGCTCTGGTGGCCGGGCCGCGGCCGGAGCGCATTCCGCTGTCGCCCGCGCAGCGGCGGATGTGGTTCCTCAACCGGTTGGGCACCGACACCGAGTCCGCGTACGTCTTCGACACCGCGGCGGTGGACAACATTCCGGTCGCCTTGCGGCTGCGTGGTGCACTCGATGTCCAGGCGTTGTCGGTGGCGATCACCGATATCGTCGCGCGGCACGAGATCCTGCGCACCGTCTACCCGCAGACCGACGCCGGACCGGTACAGCAGGTGCGTTCGGTGCATGCCGTGTTCGATCTGTCGCGCTCGGAGGTACCTGCGGCGGACCTCGCGGGCGCGGTCATGGCGATCGCCGGTCAGGGATTCGATGTCACCGAGGAGATCCCGGTCCGGGTCCGGTTGCTGCGCAGCGGCGCACAGGACCACACGCTGGTACTTGTGGTGCACCACATCGCCGCCGACGGTGTCTCGATGGGACCGTTGACGCGTGACCTGATCACCGCATATTCCGCCCGCACAAGCGGACGCAGGCCGGACTGGGCTCCGCTGACGGTGCAGTACGCGGACTACGCGCTGTGGCAGCAGCAGGTGCTCGGGGATGAAGCGGACCCCGAATCCACGGCCGCACGCCAGCTCGACTTCTGGGCCGCCGAACTAGCCGAGCTACCGGCCCAACTGGATCTACCCGCCGATCGTCCCCGCCCCGCGACCGCCTCCTACCGCGGCGCGACGCACGAGTTCGCCATCGATGCCGCACTGCGGGCCGAGCTCGACGCGATCGCCGCACGGTGCCGGGCCACGCCGTTCATGGTGCTGCACGCCGCGCTGGCCGCGCTGCTCGCCAGGCTCTCCGGCACCTCCGACATAGCGGTTGGAACCCCGGTCGCCGGTCGCGGTGACCGCGCACTCGACGACCTCGTCGGCATGTTCGTCAACACTCTGGTGCTGCGCACCGAGGTGCGCGGTGCGGCGTCCTTCGCCGACCTCCTCACCCACGCCCGTGACCGCGACCTGCGTGCCTTCGCGCACAGCGACATCCCCTTCGAGCGCCTGGTCGAGGTGGTCGATCCGGCCCGATCCCAGGCCAGGCACCCGCTGTTCCAGGTCGCGCTCTTCATGCAGAACATCGGTCCGATCGCACTGACCATGCCGGGCCTGGCCGCGGACATCGTCGACTTCGATCCCGGGTTCGCCAAGTTCGATCTGCAGCTGACCATCTCCGACACCGGTGCGGCCGACGCTGGGTACCGCGCCGAATTCACCTACGCCACCGACCTGTTCGACCCCGCCACCGTCCGCGAGTTCGGTGTGAAGTTCCTGCGGTTGCTGCGTGCTGTCGTCGCGACGCCGGATATTCCGGTCGGCGATATCGAACTCCTGGACGCGGGCGAACTCGACTACGTCACCGCGAGCTGGAATGCCAGCGGGCACAAGGTGGCCGACCGGTTCCTGCACGAGGGGTTCGACAACCAGGTTCGGCGCACCCCGAATGCGGTTGCGCTGGTGAGTGCTACAACGGAGCTGACCTACACCGAGCTCTCCGAGCGCGCCAACCGACTGGCCCGGCTGCTGATCGAGACCGGCGTCGGTCCGGAGACGCTGGTGGTGCTCGCGCTGCCACGCTCGATCGAGCTCGTCGTGGCCATGTATGCGGTGCTGCGGGCGGGCGGGGCCTACGTACCGGTGGACCCCGATCACCCTGCCGAACGAATTCGGCACATTCTCGACACCGCACGGCCACACGTCGTGCTGACCACGCGCTCGACCGGCTTCGCGCTGCCCGATGCGGCCGCCGTTGCGCTGATGCACCTCGATGAGCTCGAGCTGTCGGGCTACTCGGTCGCCAAGATCGGCGAGCGGGAACGGCTCGCTACGCTGCGTCCCGAGCACCCGGCCTACGTCATCTTCACCTCCGGCTCGACCGGCAGGCCGAAAGGCGTGGCCATCGAGCACCGTGCCATCGCGAACCAGCTGGCCTGGATGCACGACGAATACCGCATCCGCACCGGCGATGTGTACCTGCAGAAGACCGCGACCACCTTCGATGTATCGCTGTGGGGCTACTTCCTGCCGCTGCGCGCAGGCGCGACCCTGCTGCTCGCCACTGCGGACGGGCACCGCGATCCGCGCTATATCGCGGAAACTATTGCCCACCATCGCGTTACGCTGACCGACTTCGTGCCGTCCATGCTTGCGGTATTCGCGGCCCACGCCGAGCCCGGTGAACTCGCCTCGCTGCGTGAGGTTTTCGTCATCGGCGAGGCGTTGGTGCCCGAGACCATCGCCGCCTTCCATGCGGTGAGCGCCGCCGCTTTGCACAACCTGTACGGGCCGACCGAGGCCGCCGTATCGATCACCGCCCGCGAGGTGACCACCGACGACGCCCCGCTGGTGGCAATCGGTGAACCGGAGTGGAATTCCCAGGTCTACGTGCTGGATTCGCGACTGCACCCGGTGCCGATCGGGGTGCCCGGTGAGCTGTATCTGGCGGGCGACCAGCTGGCGCGCGGCTATCACGGGCGGGTGGATCTGACCGCCGATCGCTTTGTCGCGAATCCATTCGGCCGCTGTGGTGAGCGGATGTATCGCACCGGCGACCTGGTGCGGTGGAGCCGGGATGGCGAGCTCGTCTACCTCGGTCGCGTCGACTTCCAGGTGAAATTCCGCGGTCAGCGCATCGAGCTCGCCGACATCGAGACCGCCTTGCTCGCGGTGCCCGGGGTGAGTCGGGCCGCGGCGCGTTTGATCAGTGCCGACACCGGTGACTACCTCGCGGGGTATGTGGTTCGCACGTCGGGCAGCGAGCTCGACCTCGGCGTGGTGCAGGCGGCGCTGGCACGGGAGCTGCCCGGATACATGGTGCCCACCGCACTCGTCGAGCTGGCCGAGTTCCCGCTCAACACCAGCGGCAAGCTGGACCGCGGTGCGCTACCGCTTCCGGTCTTGCAGCCCACCCGTTTTCGAGCGCCGAGCAATGCCACGCAGCGCCTGGTGGCCGCGGTGTTCGCCGAAGTGCTTCGGGTCGAGCGGGTGGGGTTGGACGACGACTTCTTCGCACTCGGCGGCAGCTCGCTGGACGCCACCCAGGTCACCGCGCGGGCAGCGAAAGCCGTCGGTACCCGGATTCCGGTTCGTGCGCTCTTCGAAGCGTCCACCGTGGCGGGCTTCGCGGCTACGGTGAGCGAACTGAGCACGACCGGTGCGCCGCGTCGTCAACTGGTGCCCGGGCAGCGTCCCGAGTTGATTCCGTTGTCGCCGGCGCAGCAGCGAATGTGGTTTCTCAACCGCTTCGACACCACCTCGGCGGTGCACAACATCCCGGTCGCGGTCCGGTTGACCGGCGATCTGGATATCGCCGCGTTGCAGCAGGCCGTCACCGATGTGATCGGCAGGCACGAGGCACTGCGCACGGTCTATCCGGAGCAGGATGGCGTCGCCTACCAGCTGGTGCTGACCCTCGACGAGATGGTTGTCGACCTGACCCCCATTCCGGTGGAGGCCGAATCGCTCGGTGCGCGCATCGCCGCGGAGGTGTCCGGCGGGTTCGATGTGACCAGCGAGGTCCCACTGCGGGCCGAACTGTTCCGGGTCCTCGGCCCCGGCCCCGACGCCGATCCGGAGTACGTCCTGGTGCTCGTCGCGCACCACATCAGCGCGGATGGGTGGTCCATGGGGCCGCTCACGCGAGACGTGATGGCGGCCTACGTGGCGCGTGCCGCACGGGTCGCGCCGGCGTGGGCGCCGCTGCCGGTGCAGTACGCGGACTACAGCATCTGGCAGCGCGAGGCGCTCGGCGCGGAATCCGATCCGGACAGTCTGATCTCGGCACAGGCCGCATACTGGCGCCGCACCCTCGACGGCCTGCCCGCGGAGCTGAATCTGCCCTCGGACCGGCCACGGCCGTCGGTGCCGTCGTATGCCGGTGGGCGGGTGGCGTTTCCGATCGACGAGGAGTTGCGCCAGGGTCTGCAGCGGATCGCCCGCGCGCAGCAGGCGACCCTCTTCATGGTCGTGCACACCGCACTCGCAGTCTTCCTGGCACGCATGTCGGGCACCGAAGACATCGCGATCGGCACCCCGATCGCCGGCCGCGGCGACACCGAACTCGACGACCTGATCGGCATGTTCGTCAACACACTCGTGTTGCGCACTCAGGTGCCGGGCCAGGCGACGTTCACGGCGTTGCTGGAGCGAACCCGAGACGCCGACCTGCAGGCGTTCGCACACGCCGATCTGCCGTTCGAGCGGCTGGTCGAGCTGTTGAATCCGGAGCGTTCAACGGCACGGCACCCGCTGTTCCAGGTGGCGTTGACCTCGGAGGACCTGCCGGAGAGCCGGTTCGAGCTGCCCGGGTTGCTCGTCGAGGCCGTCGATATCGAATTCGACGCCGCGAAGTTCGATCTGTCGCTGGCCATCCGCCATGCCGAAGCCGGGTTGCTGGCCGAGTTCTCCTATGCGCGGGATCTGTTCGACGAAGTCACTGTTCGGGTATTCGCGCAACGGTTCACCCGGCTGCTCACCGAGATCGTCGCCCGGCCCGACGCCGCCGTCGGCGATCTGCCGCTGCTGGCCGAGTCCGAGTACGCCGCGCTGACCAGGGTGCCCGGCGACAAGGTGATGGCGACCGCGCTGCTGCCCGATCTGCTCACCCGAGGCGTGCGATTCGGTAGGAGCCGGATCGCGGTGCGATACCAGGGCAGAGCGATCACCTACGGCGAGCTCGACGACTATTCCTCGCGGCTGGCCCGCGTCCTCATCGATCGTGGTGTCGGCCCGGAAAGCCTTGTCACGGTGTCATTCCCGCGATCGTATGAGATGGTGGCGGCGGTGCTCGCCGTCGCCAAGGCCGGTGGTGCGCACGTGCCGGTCGATCCGACCTATCCGGTGGATCGGGTGCGGCACATGGTGACCGACTCCGCCGCGGTGCTCGGCATCACCGGTTCCGGCCACGTCGACGCCCTGCCCGACGACGTGGCCTGGCTCGTCCTCGACGCGCCCTCGACGATTGCGCTGTGCGCGGCGAAGTCCGCCGCGCCCGTGACCGATGCCGATCGCGTGACGCCGCTGCGGATGCAGCACCCGGCGTATGTGATCTACACGTCGGGTTCGACCGGTATGCCCAAGGGCGTCACGGTGACGCATTCCGGTCTCGGTGGTCTCACCGACCACGCGACCCGGCTCTACCAGCTGGGATCCGAGCACCGGTTCCTGCACATCTGCTCGCCCAGTTTCGATCCGTCGGTGCTGGAATGGGTGTGCGCCTTCTCCGTTGGCGCGACACTGGTGATTGTGCCGTCGAGCATCATCGGCGGCGCGGAGCTCGGCGCGTTGCTGCGTGCGGAGGGCGTGACCCACACGATCATCACGCCTGCGGTGCTCGGCACCGTCGACCCCGCCGGTCAGCAGCAGCTATTGACGGCCTCGGTCGGCGGCGATGTGACGACACCGGAACTACTGGCCAAATGGCAGCCGGGCCGGCGGTATCTCAACGGCTACGGCCCGACCGAGACCACGATCATCTCCTCCTACGCGCAGCTGACGGCGGGGCGGCACATCACCATCGGCACACCGGTGCACGGCATGGCGGCGCTGGTGCTCGACGGCCGCCTCAACCCGGTGCCACCGGGTGTGACAGGTGAATTGTATTTGGCCGGTGGTGCTTTGGCGCGCGGCTATCACCATCGCGCCGGGCTGTCCGCGGATCGGTTCGTGGCCAATCCCTGGGGCGCGCCCGGCGCCCGGATGTACCGCACCGGTGATGTGGTGCGCTGGCTGGACGGGGAGCTCGATTACGTCGGACGCTCGGATTTCCAGGTGAAGATCCGCGGGTTCCGCATCGAGCTCGGTGAGATCGACGCGGTGCTCACCGGACACCCGGATATCGAGTTCGCGACTACGATGGGGCGCGAGCATGCCTCCGGGGCAACGATTCTCGTCTCCTATGTGCTGCCTACACAGGGCCGCTCGCCGGATCCGACCGAACTCACCGCGTTCGCCGCACGCACGCTGCCCTCGCACATGGTGCCCGCGGCCATTGTGGTGCTCGCGCAGCTTCCGCTGACTCCCGTCGGCAAGCTGGACCGCAGGGCATTGCCCGAACCGGTGCCGGCCGCGGTCGAGTTCCGCGCGCCCACCGGCGACACCGAATCGATCGTGGCAGCGACGTTCGCCGCACTGCTCGGCGCCGATCGGGTCGGTGCGGACGACGACTTCTTCGCACTCGGCGGAAACTCGCTCATCGCCACGCAACTGGCCGCGCGGCTGACCAAAGCACTCGCCACGCAGGTCCCGGTGCGCGCGGTCTTCGACGCGCCGACCGTGCGCGATCTCGCCCGCAAGATCGCGGCGGCAGAGGTCGAACAACGGCCGCTGCCGCCGCTGGTCGCGCAGGAGCGCGACGAAGCGATTCCGCTGTCGATTGCCCAGCAGCGCATGTGGTTCCTCAACCGATTCGACGCCCGTGGCGGCGGCTACAACATCCCGTTCGCGCTGCGACTGACCGGCATGCTGAACGTGCCCGCGCTACAAGCCGCGATCGCCGACGTGATCGGCAGGCACGAAACGCTGCGCACCCTGTACCCGGAGCGCGACGGCGCGGCCACGCAGCTGATCCTGCCCGCCGGAACCCGCCTGGTCGACCTGGTTCCGGAGCCGGTTACCCCCGCCGAGTTGGAACGGATCGTCACAGCCGTGGCGCAGACCGGCTTCGACGTCACCACCGAGGTGCCGCTGCGGGTGCGGTTGCTGCGCCTGGGCGAAGAGCCGGGCGAGATGCCGGTTCGTGCCGACCAGCAGGTGCACATCCTGCTGTTCGTGGTGCACCACATCGCCGCCGACGGCTGGTCGGCCGCCCCGCTGACCCGTGACCTGGCCGCCGCCTATGTGGCCCGCTGTGCGGGCCTCGCACCTGCTTGGGGTGTACTACCGGTGCAGTACGCGGATTTCGCGATCTGGCAGCGTGCCGCGCTGGGCGGTAGCGCCGACGAGACGTCGGTGCTGGCTCGCCAATTGCGTTATTGGACGCGGCGTTTGGATGGCCTGCCCGAGGTGCTGACCCTTCCGTCGGATCGGCCGCGCCCGGCAGTGTCCACCAACCGAGGGGCCGCGATGACCGGCCGGCTGGATCGTGCACTGCACCAGTCGATCCAGGATGTGGCGACGACGCACCGGGTTTCGCTGTTCATGGTCCTGCACACCGCGCTCGCGGTGCTGCTCGCCCGCCTCGCAGGCACCGCCGAGGTGGTGATCGGCGCGCCGGTCGCAGGCCGCGGCGACGAGGCGCTCGACGAACTCGTCGGCATGTTCGTCAATACGCTGCTGCTGCGCACCGACGTTCGACCCGACGCGCGCCTCGCCGAGCTGCTCGCCAACGTCCGCGACACCGATCTCGCCGCATTCGATCACGCGGTGGTGCCGTTCGAGCAGTTGGTCGAGGTGCTGAATCCGGTTCGCTCCCGGGCACATGCGCCGCTGTACCAGGTGTCGCTGACGTTGCAGAACCAGACCAAGCCGGACTTCCGGCTCAACCGGCTCGCTATCGCCGCCATCGATGCGGGTCCGGGTCCGATCCAGGTGGACTTGGACTGGACGCTCACCGACCGCTACGACACCGACGGCTCGGCCGACGGCATCGACGTGCACCTGCACTACGCACTCGACTTGTTCGACGAACACACTGCCGCCGGTTTCCTGGCCGGTTTCGAGCGGGTGCTGCGCGCCATCGTGCGCGACGCTCGCACGATGGTCGGCGATGTCGAGCTGATGTCGGTGGCCGAGCGCGGACTGCTGCTCGCCGACCGCAATGCCACGGTGCACCGGCTGCCCCGCGAGACGCTCGGTGACCTGCTCGACCGCCGCGCCGCGGCGAGCCCCGATGCGGCCGCGCTGCTGTTCGAGGGCGTCTGCGTGACCTACGGCGAACTCGCTGCCAGGTCGAACCGGCTGGCCCGCCGGCTGATCTCGGAGGGGATCGGCCCGGACACGATCGTCGGGCTCGCGGCGCGGAAGTCCGTCGACATGGTGGTGGCGATGTTCGCGATCGTGCAGGCGGGCGGCGCGTATCTACCCGTCGATCCCGATCATCCTGCCGAACGGATCGCACACATCCTCGGTACGGCAGGCGCGCGGCTGGTGCTTGCCGTGGGCGGGGTGACGCTTCCCGTGCTGCCCGGCGTCCGGGTGAGCGCGGTCGATCAGCTGGAACTCACGAGCCTGGCCGCAGGCCCGATCCTCGGCAGCGACCGCATCGCACCGCTGCGACCGGACAACGCCGCCTATGTGCTGTTCACGTCGGGCTCGACCGGTCTGCCCAAGGGCGTGACCACCAGCCATCGCGCCATCATGAACCAATTGCGCTGGCTGGAAAGCCGATACGAGGTCACCGCCGACGATCGGATCATGCAGCGGGCGCCGCTGACCTTCGACGTTTCGGTGTGGGAATGCTTCCTGCCCACCGCCGTCGGTGCGCCACTGGTGATTCCACGTCCCGACGGTCATCTCGACCTGGACTATCTGGCCGGACTGATGCGCGAACACGCCATCACGATCGCCGAGCACGTGCCCTCGGTGCTTGCCGCGCTGATCGCCGAAGGCCACGGCGACGCACTGCGCTCGTTCCGCCATTTGCACTGCGGTGGTGAGGCATTACCGTCGGAGCTGCTCAGCGCGCTGCGTGAGCACGTCGGCGGGGTCGTGCACAACGCCTACGGTCCGACCGAGGCCGCGATCTCGACGATCTACCACGAATTCACCGACGCCGACCGCGGTCCCGATCTGGCCATCGGCCGACCGAACTGGAACACCCGCGCCTACGTGCTCGACACCCGGCTGCGTCCGGTGCCGACAGGTGTGACAGGTGAGCTGTATCTGGCGGGTGATCAGTTGGCGCGTGGCTACGAAGGCCGCACCGGACGTACCGCAGAGCGGTTTCTCGCCGACCCGTTCGGTATACCAGGGGCTCGCATGTACCGCACCGGCGACCTGGTGCGCTGGAACCGGAACGGTGATCTGGTCTACTTGGGCCGCAACGATTTCCAGGTCAAGCTGCGCGGTCAGCGGATCGAGCTCGGCGAGATCGAATCGGCGTTGCTGGCGGCCGCAGGTGTCACGAACGCCGCGGTGCTGTTGGCACCCGACACCGCGGGCACCGAATGCCTGGTGGGCTATGTGTCCGGCACCGGGCTGTCGGCAGCCGCGGTGCATGCCGCTGTGCGCGACCGGCTGCCCGGCTACATGGTTCCCACCCACCTGGTTGTGCTGGATGAGATGCCGCTGACCACGGTGGGCAAGCTCGACCGCGCGGCACTGCCGCTCGTCGAGTTCACCGGTCCGGCCACGGTATTCCGTGCGCCACGCGAGGGGTGCGAATCGGTGCTTGCCGCGCTGATCGGTGACCTGCTCGGGGTCGCCGATGACGCGTCGATCGGCGCCGACGACGACTTCTTCGCGCGCGGCGGCAATTCCCTGCTCGCCATGCGCCTCGTCGCCCGCGCGAATGCCGCACTGGGCTGTGATCTGAACGTGCGTGCGGTATTCGAGTCGCCGACCGTCGCGGAACTGGCCGTGCAGGTGACCCGGACGCCGCAACGGACGCTGCCGCCGCTGGTTGCCGCGGCGCGCCCGGCGCGAATCCCGCTGTCGCAGGCCCAGACCCGAATGTGGTTGCTCAACCGGCTCGATCCGGAGTCGGCGGTCTACAACATCCCGATCACCATCCGGCTCGCGGGCGCACTGGACTTCGCCGCCCTGCGCGCCGCCCTGCTCGATGTCATCGGCAGGCACGAGTCGCTGCGGACGGTCTTCCCGGACGACGGCGCAGGACCTGCGCAGGTGGTCACGCCCATGGCGGAGGTCGGTCTGCGGCTGCGCCAGGTGGACGTCACCGCCGACGAGCTGCCGAGCGCGGTCGTCGCGGCCGTCGGGCTCGGATTCGAGCTGCGCACCAGCCTGCCGGTGCGGGCCACGCTGTTGCGGGTCGGGCCGCACGATCACGTGCTGGTCGTCGTTGTGCACCACATCGCCGCGGACGGTGTCTCCACCGGCCCGCTGGCCCGGGACCTGATGGCCGCCTACGTCGCACGCACGGCGGGCGGGCAACCACAATGGCGTCCGCTACCTGTTCAGTACGCGGACTTCACCCTGTGGCAGCACGAAGCATTGGGCTCGGCCACCGATCCGGAATCGGTGCTGGCGCGCCAGATCGCGCACTGGCGCACCGAACTCGACGGGCTCGCACCGGTTCTCGAGCTGCCGACCGACAGGCCACGGCCACCGGTCGCCTCCGGCCGCGGCGCTGCGGTCGGCTTCGAGGTCGCCGCCGAGATGACCGCGGCGATTGCCGATCTCGCACGCAGGCACGGGGTGTCGACCTTCATGGTCGTCCATGCCGCCTTCGCCACCGTGCTCGCGCGGTTGGCAGCAACCGATGATGTCGCGATCGGCACGCCCATCGCGGGCCGGGCCGAGGAAGCCCTCGACGATCTGGTCGGCATGTTCGTCAACACCCTGGTGCTGCGCACCGCGGTGTCTCCCGGCGCGTCGTTCGGTGCGTTGCTCGCACAGGTGCGCGACACCGATGTCCGTGCCTTCGCGAATGCCGATCTGCCCTTCGAGCGTCTGGTCGAGGAGCTGAATCCGCCACGCTCGCAGGCGCATTCGCCGATCATCCAAACGCTGCTCACCTTCGAGCACCGCGACGACACGATGCTGCGGCTGCCCGGGCTGGAGGTCTCGGCGTTCGAGTTGGACAATCCGGTCGCACAGTTCGAGTTGTCGCTGGCGCTGACAGAGGTCGCCGCGTCGGGCGGCACGGCACTACGCGCCGAATTGCGTTATGCGACAGACCTGTTCGACAAGCTGACGGTCCGGTCGTTCGCGGCACGTTTCGTGCGGGTGCTGGAGACCGTAGTGCGGGATTCGACGGTGCGGGTCGGTGACATCGAACTGTTGGATGACGGCGAGCGGTTGCGCATCCAGGAATCCTGGAACGCGACGACCGCCGAGTTCGACCCAACGGCGACGCTGGTGTCGCTGTTCGAGGCTCAGGTAGCGCGGACACCGTTCGCGCCCGCGGTGACCCAGGCGGGCACGAGCCTGTCCTACTCCGACTTCGCGGTGAGCGTGCACCGATTGGCGCGGTTCCTCGTCGCGCAGGGGATCGGCCCGGATTCGCTGGTGGCGCTGGGGATGCGGCGTTCGATCGACCTGGTCATCGGCATGTACGCGGTGACGGTCGCGGGTGGTGCCTACGTTCCGCTCGACCCGGATCACCCGGCCGAGCGCACCGGATACGTGCTCGCGACCGCGCGACCCGCCTGTGTGCTGACCGCAGGGGGCGATCTGGAAATCGGGGGAGCGCGGCAGATCAGGATCGACCGTCTCGACCTGGGCGCCTATTCGGCGGAGCCGCTGACCGACGCGGATCGGGTGGGGATATTGGCCCCTGGCCATCCCGCCTATGTGATCTTCACGTCGGGCTCGACCGGTCGACCGAAGGGCGTCACGGTATCGCACGCGGCGATCGTCAACCGGCTGCGCTGGATGCAGGCCGAATACCGGCTCTCCGATGACGATGTTGTCTTGCAGAAGACGCCTGCGACCTTCGATGTGTCGGTGTGGGAGTTCTTCTGGCCGTTGCAGGTCGGCGCCCGGTTGATCGTCGCGCGCCCGGAGGGGCATCGCGACCCGGTCTATCTGGCCCGCCTGATGTCTGCCGAGCGGGTCACCGTCGTGCATTTCGTGCCCTCGATGCTTGCTGTATTCGTCACCGATGAACTTGCTGCGCAGTGTGTTTCGCTGCGCCAGGTGTTCGCTTCCGGGGAAGCGTTGCCCGCGGGGACGGCGCAACGGCTGCGTGCACTGACCGGAGCCCGCCTGCACAATCTCTACGGTCCGACCGAAGCCGCCGTCGATGTGACCTACCACGAGGTCACCGACGCCGATGTGGTGTCGGTGCCGATCGGACGACCGGTGTCCAACACCCGGGTGTACGTGCTGGATTCGCGGCTGCGCCCGGTGCCCGCCGGTGTCGTGGGCGAGCTTTACCTGGCGGGCAGGCAACTGGCACAGGGGTATGTGGCCCGCGCGGAGCTGACCGCGGATCGGTTCGTGGCCAGTCCGTTCGGCGCAGGTGAGCGGATGTACCGCACCGGTGACCTGGTGCAGTGGACCGCAGCAGGCGAACTGGAATACCTGGGCCGCACCGACTTCCAGGTGAAACTGCGTGGCCTGCGCATCGAACTCGGCGAGATCGAGGCCGCGCTCACCGCCATGGCTGCCATCGGACAAGCCGTCGTAGTGGTGCGTACCGACGACCGGCTCGGCGACCAGCTGGTCGCGTATCTGGTCGCGGCGCAGCCGGCAGTCGACACCGACGGCGTGCGAGCCGAGCTGAACGCCGTGCTGCCCGCCTACATGGTGCCGTCGGCGTTCGTCGTGCTGGATACTCTCCCGCTCAACGCTTCCGGCAAACTCGACCGCGCGGCGCTGCCCGCGCCGGAGTTTCGGACGGTGGCCTATCGCGCACCGGAGACCGATGCCGAGCACACGGTCGCAGGCATCATCGGCGAGCTGCTCGGCATTGAAAAGTTCGGCGCGGAAGACGACTTCTTCGCACTCGGCGGCAACTCGCTGATCGCCACCCAGGTGGCCGCGCGGCTCGGCGGCGCGATGGACGCGGACATCCCGGTCCGGCTGTTGTTCGAAACGCCGACCGTGGCGGGGCTCGCCGCCCGGGCGGCCCGGCTGGCAGGTACCAGCCGCCGTCCGAAGCTCGCTGCGCGGCCACGGCCCGAGCTGGTGCCGCTGTCACTCGCGCAGCAGCGCATGTGGTTCCTCAACCGTTTCGACCCGGACGAGACGGTCAACAACATCCCGGTCGCCATCCGGCTGACCGGTGACCTCGACACCGGCGCACTGGCCGCCGCGCTCGCCGATGTGGTCGGCAGGCACGAAACGCTGCGCACCGTTTACCCGGATATCGACGGCACCGGGTTCCAGCAGATCCTGGACCGCACGCACACACCGCCGATCGTGGCGCTCGATCCGGCGAATGTGGCTGCCGCGCTGGTGGATCTGGTGGCAGCACCGTTCGACGTCACCGCGGCGGTGCCGCTGCGCATCGGCCTGGCCCGACTGTCCGATCGCGAACACATGCTCGCGCTCGTGGTGCATCACATCGCGGCCGACGGCTTTTCGATGGGCCCGCTGGCTCGCGATATCGCCACCGCCTATGCGGCGCGCGTCACCGGCGGCGCGCCGGCCTGGACCGAACTCGACGTACAGTACGCCGATTACGCGCTCTGGCAGCGCGAGCTGCTCGGGGCCGAGGACGACCCGGAATCGCTGGCCGCGGCACAATTGCGGTACTGGCAGCAGACCCTGCGTGGGCTGCCCGCACAGCTCGATCTACCTGCCGACCGGCCGCGTCCGGCGATCGCCACCCATGCCGCGGCGACCGTCACCTTCGCTCTCGATGCGGCGCTTCGAGACGGGATCGCCACCATCGCACGGCGATACGATGCCAGCCCGTTCATGGTGGTGCATGCCGCGCTCGCTACGCTGCTCGCCAGGTTGTCGGGCGGGGAAGACATCGCCATCGGTGCACCGATCGCGGGCCGGGGCGCTGCCGCACTCGACGATCTGGTCGGCATGTTCGTCAATACCTTGGTGCTGCGCGCCGAGGTGCCCGGTTCGGAGACCTTCGCCGCCGTGCTGCGGCGGGTGCGCGAGGGCGACCTGGATGCCTTCGCGCACGCCGAGGTGCCGTTCGAGCGACTGGTCGAGGTGCTCGACCCACCCCGCTCCGAAGCGCGCCATCCGTTGTTCCAGATCGCGTTGTTCTTCCAGAACCTCGAGCCGGTCGCGGTCGAGCCGGCCGGGGTGAGCCTCGCCGAGCATGATGTCGAGTACGCGACGACCCGATTCGACTTGCAGCTGACCGTCGCCGATGACGCGCTCCGATTCACTTATGCGACAGATCTTTTCGACGAGTCGACGATCCTCACCATCGGCGCCAGATTCACCCGCCTGCTGGCGGCGGTGGTCGCCGACCCCGAGCAGGTGGTCGGCGATATCGACCTGTTCGCGTCCGGCGAACGGGACCGGGTGGTGCATCGGTGGAACGACTCGTCGCACACCGCGTTCATCGCGGAACTGCTGCTCGACGAGTTCGAGGCGCAGGCCGCGGCCACCCCGGACGCCACGGCGCTGGTATTCGCGGCCGAGAACGGCAGCGCCGGTGCGACTATCACCTACGGCGAATTGGACCGTCGGACCAACCAGCTCGCCCGGTGCTTGATCGCCGCGGGAGTCGGCCCGGAATCGCTGGTGGCGCTGGCTATTCGGCGCTCGATCGACCTGGTGGTCGCGATGTATGCGGTGCTCGAGGCCGGTGGCGCCTACGTCCCGATCGATCCGGATCATCCGAGCCGACGCATCGCGCACATTCTCGATATCGCACAGCCTGCCGCGCTGCTCACCATCGAAGCCGATCGAGCCGACTTCGGCTACTGCGGTCCGACGATCTGCCTCGACTCGGTGGACCTGAACGGCTACGCCGACGACCCGATCGCGGCCGACGAGCGGACCGCCGCCCTCCACCCGCACCACCCCGCTTATGTTCTCTTCACCTCCGGGTCGACCGGTAAGCCCAAGGGCGTCAGCGTCTCGCATGCCGCGATCGTCAACCAGATGACCTGGATGCAGTCGGAGTACGAGCTGACCGCGCAGGATGTGTACTTGCAGAAGACGGCGACCACCTTCGACGTCTCGCTGTGGGGGTACTTCTTGCCGCTACGGATCGGGGCGACCCTGGTCCTGGCCACCCCGGAGGGCTACCGCGATCCGGGTTATCTGACCGAGGTCATTGCCGAGCACGGCGTCACCGTCACCGATTTCGTTCCGTCGATGCTGAGCGTTTTCGCGGGGCACACCGACGCCGCCGCGCTCGCGACGCTGCGCACGGTGTTCGTCATCGGTGAGGCATTGCCCGCCGAAACCGTCCGTGCCTTCGGCGCCGTCAGCAGGGCCCGGCTGCACAATCTGTACGGTCCCACCGAGGCGGCGGTGAGCATCACCCACCGCGACGTCACCGGCGAAATCGATCGCACCGTCATGCCGATCGGCAATCCGGAATGGAACAGCCGGGTCTACGTGCTGGATTCGCGCCTGCGCCCGGCGCTGCCCGGTGTCGCGGGAGAGCTCTACCTGGCGGGCACCCAGCTCGCCCGCGGCTACCACGGCAGGCCCGAGCTCACCTCGGACCGTTTCGTCGCCAACCCCTTCGGCGTGCCCGGCGAGCGCATGTACCGCACCGGCGATCTGGTTCGCTGGGAAACCGGCGCGACCACCGCCGAATTGGTGTACTTGGGCCGCACCGACTTCCAAGTGAAGTTCCGCGGGCAGCGCATCGAACTGGGCGAGATCGAATCCGTCGTGGCCGCTGTGCCGGGTGTCGGCCAGGCCGCCGCCGGGGTCGTCGGCGATCACCTGGTTGTGTACGTGATCGCGCTGGGTGAAATCGGAGCCGACGATGTCGAGAGCCGAGTGTTACGCGCCGCGTCCGACGCGTTGCCGTCCTACATGGTGCCCTCGGCGGTCGTGGTGCTGGATGCCTTCCCGTTCAATGCTTCCGGCAAACTCGATCGAAACACCTTGCCGGAACCGGTGTTCGACCGGACCGCCTATCGCGCGCCGGTCACCCCGGCCGAGCGTCTGGTCGCCGCGGCGTTCGAGGCAGTGCTCGGGTCCTCGCCCGTCGGTGCCGACGACAGCTTCTTCGACCTCGGTGGCAATTCGCTGATCGCGACCCGAGTGCTCGCTCGGCTCGGCGAGCGGCTCGGTCGGCGGGTTCCGGTGCGGCTGCTGTTCGAGACGCCTACCGTGCGGGCGCTGGCCGCCGGACTCGCCGCCGAAGCGGCCGCGGCCGAACAGGTAGTGCCGCTGATCGCCGGACCGCGCCCCGAGCTCGTTCCCCTCGCGCCGGTGCAGCGTGGCATGTGGTTCCTCAACCGCCTCGACCCGGCGTCGGCCGTGCACAACATTCCGGTCGCCGTGCGCATCCGGGGCGAACTCGACGAAGTCGCCCTGTGCGCCGCGTTCGCCGATGTGGTCACGCGGCACGAGGTGCTGCGCACGATGTATCCGGTGGATCCCACCGGCACCGGCCACCAGGTGATCCTGCCCGCCGATCCGGGGCCGGTACGGCTGGTCATCGACACCGGTGAGTTGCGGTCGGTCGAGGAGCGCATCGCCGAATTCATCGGTACCGGCTTCGATGTCAGCACCGAGGTGCCGGTGCGCGCGGTGCTGCTGCGCGAGCACGAATCCAGTCACGTGCTCGTCGCCGTGCTGCACCACATTGCCGCAGACGGCTATTCGATGAATCCCCTGCTGCGTGACTTGGTGTCGGCCTATCTGTCGCGACTGCTCGACACCGCGCCGACCTGGCCCGCACTCGCCGCGCAGTACGCCGACTATGCGCTGTGGCAGACGCAGTCGCTGGATTCGGTGGCCGCACCGCAGCTCGCGTACTGGCGTGAAACCCTGCGCGAATTGCCCGATGAGCTCGCGCTGCCCACCGACCGGCCGCGGCCTGGCGTCGCCTCCAAGCGTGGCGCGAACATTCGCGCACGGATCGGTGGCGGTATCGGCGCTCGCGTGCACGAGCTGGCGAGACAGCACAATGCGACCTCGTTCATGGTCGTGCACGCCGCCCTCACGGTGCTGCTCGCTCGACTGTCCGGATCCACCGATATCGCCATCGGCACACCGGTTGCCGGGCGCGGTGCGGCCGCGCTCGACGATCTGGTCGGCATGTTCGTCAACACCCTGGTGCTGCGCACCCGCCCGGACCACAATCTGTCGTTCACCGAACTGCTCACGCAGACGCGGACGGTCGATCTGGCGGCCTTCGCCCATGCGACGGTTCCGTTCGAGCGAGTCGTCGACGAACTCGGCGTCGAGCGCTCGCAGGCGCGCCATCCGCTTTTCACCGTCGCGCTCAGCTACGCCGACACCGGGACCGGCACCGTCTCGGTGCCCGGCCTCGACCTGACGCCGGTCGAATTCGACGAGTCGGTGGCGCGATTCGATCTGCAGTTCACCGTCGCCGCCGAGCCGGATGCCGACGGTCACCTCGCGGTTGAGCTGAATTACGCCACGGACCTGTTCGACGCGGACACCGCCGCCACGCTGCTGCGCCGATTCGGCCGCCTCCTCGGCGCGCTCACCGCGAATCCCGATACCGCGATCGGTGCGGCCGACCTGCTCGCTCCTGCCGAACGCGCCGAACTGCTCGGCAGGCGGGGCGCCAACCCGGTGCGGGCGCAGACCCTCGCTGAGCTGATGGCCGCGGCCGTCGCCATGAATCCCGATGCCACCGCACTGATCGCGACCGACATGGAGCTGACCTATCGAGCCTTGGACGAGCAGTCGTCGCGGCTGGCCAGAATGCTCATCGGTCACGGCATCGGCGCAGAAGACTTCGTCGCCGTGGCCATTGCGCGTTCGGCCGAGTCGGTGCTCGCGGTATGGGCAGTGGCAAAGACCGGTGCCGCCTTCGTTCCGGTCGATCCGACCTACCCGGCCGATCGGATTGCGCACATGCTGTCGGATTCCGGTGCGGCGGTCGGACTGACGACCACCGCGAGCCGGCCGGGGCTGCCCGGCGGCGCCGAATGGCTGATGCTGGACGCGCCCGCTGTCGCGGCGCGGATCCGGCACACGAGCGCGGGGCCGATCGGTGCGGACGAACTGGTCCGCCCGGTACGGATCGATAACCCCGCGTGGATGATCTACACCTCCGGCTCGACCGGCGTCCCCAAGGGTGTGCCGGCCACGCACGCGGGCCTCGCCGGTATCGCACGTGCCCAGCATGATCGGTACGCGATTACCTCGGCATCCAGGACACTGCACGTCACCTCGCCGAGCTTCGACGCCTCGATGCTCGAACTGCTGCTCGCGCTGCCCGCCGGCGCGGCGATGGTGGTCGCACCATCCGGTGTCTACGGTGGCGCCGAACTGACCGCGCTCATCCGCGACCAACGCGTGACCCATGCGTTCATCACGCCGGCCGTGTTGCAAACCCTCGACGGGGCGCAGCTGCCCGAGCTCACGCATCTGACGGTCGGCGGCGAGTCCTACAGCCCGGATGTGGTGCAGCGCTGGGGAACCACGCGTGCCTTCTTCAACACCTACGGCCCGACGGAAACCACGGTCATCACTAATATCAGCGAACGGATCCGTCCCGGCGATCCGTTCGACATCGGCACGCCGATTCACGGCATGTCGGCAGTGGTGCTCGACACCGGACTGCAACCGGTCCCGGTCGGGGTCACCGGTGAGCTGTACCTGCGCGGACCAGGCCTCGCCCGTGGCTACCATGTGCGGCCCGCACTGTCGGCAGACCGCTTCATCGCCGACCCCTACGGCCCCGCGGGCGGACGGTTGTACCGAACCGGCGATCTGGTCCGCTGGACCACCGGGGGTGCGATCCACTACGTGGGACGCGCCGATCACCAGGTCAAGGTGCGCGGCTTGCGCATCGAGCTCGGTGAGATCGACACCGTGCTCGCCGCGCACGACACCGTCGAATACGCGGTGACCATCGGCCACACCGACCACGCGGGAAACGTGTCGCTGGTCGCCTACGTGGTCGCCGCCGCGTACGCCACGATCGACACCGCAGAGCTCGCCGCCTTCGCCGGACGCGCACTGACGGCCTACATGGTGCCCGCCGCCATCATGGTGCTCGACCACATGCCGCTGACCCCCACCGGCAAGCTGGATCGAAAAGCATTGCCGGAACCCGATTTCCGGACCGTGCAGGCGAGCACCGCCGCCTACCGCGCACCGGAGACCGCCTTCGAGCACGCAGTCGCCGAGACCATCGCGGATGTGCTCGGCCTCGACCGGGCGCATGCGGTCGGTGCCGACGACGACTTCTTCGCGCTCGGCGGCAATTCGCTGATCGCCACGCAACTGGCCGCTCGGCTCGGCAACCGCCTGGATCTGACGGTCGAGGTCAGGATGGTCTTCGAGCACCCGATGGTGCACGCCATGGCTGCCGCCCTTGCCGCCACCGATCCGGCCGCAGCACCGGCACGTCCGGCACTGACCAGGCGCATCGGAACGGATCCGGTCCCGCTGTCGCTCGCGCAGCAGCGCATGTGGTTCCTCAACCGCCTGGACCGCCAATCCACCGCCTACAACATTCCGTTGGCGGTCCGGCTGACCGGCGATCTCGATGTCACCGCCTTGAACGCGGCGATCACCGATGTGGTGGCACGCCACGAGGTGCTGCGCACCGTCTACCCGCAGCGCGATTCCGGCCCGGTGCAGGTGGTGCT
The DNA here is from genome assembly GCF_046764895.1 of Nocardia sp. CWNU-33. Lineage (NCBI taxonomy): Bacteria > Bacillati > Actinomycetota > Actinomycetes > Mycobacteriales > Nocardiaceae > Nocardia > Nocardia sp. CWNU-33. Next base: position 85,268 of record NZ_JBKOQN010000023.1, read on the forward strand.
GCCGATCGAGCAGGCGGGCGTGCCCACGCTCGCACCGATCCGGATTTCCCCCGACGACCTCGTCGCCGCGGTAACCGATTTCATCGGCGACGGTTTCGACGTCACCGAATCGGTGCCGGTGCGGGCCCGACTGTTCGTTCCCGTCGCTGCCGAGGCGGCAACGGCCGACGAGCACGTGCTCGTAGTGGTTGTGCATCACATTGCCGCCGACGGTTCGTCACTGGTGCCGCTGGCCCGCGACGTCATGATCGCCTACGCCGCGCGCAAGCAGGGCAACGTTCCCGCGTGGGCTCCGCTTCCGGTGCAGTACGCGGATTACAGCGTGTGGCAACGGCGCCTGCTCGGCTCCGAGGACGATCCCGACTCGCTGGTCTCCCGGCAACTCCGGTTCTGGACCGAAACACTCGCCGAACTGCCCGCCCAGCTTGCCCTGCCGACCGATCGGCCGCGACCGGCCGTCGCCTCCACCCGCGGCAGGCATGTGGATTTCGCGATTGACGCGCAGGTGCACGCCCGCCTGACGGAGCTGGGCCGCGCGTCCGGCGCGACGCTGTTCATGGTGGTGCACGCCGCGTTCGCGGTCCTGCTTGCACGCCTGGCGGGAACGCAGGACATCGCGCTGGGTACCCCGATCGCGGGCCGCGGCGAGGCCGCGCTCGACGATGTGGTCGGTATGTTCGTGAACACCCTGGTGCTGCGCACCCAGGTGGATGCGGCCGCGGGATTCATCGAGCTGCTCGACCAGGTTCGCACCGGGGATGTGGCGGCCTTCTCCCACGCGGATGTGCCGTTCGAGCGTCTGGTCGAGGTGCTGAATCCGGAGCGCTCGACCGCGCGGCATCCGCTGTTCCAAGTCGGCTTCTCCTTCCACAACCAGACCGAGGCGGACTTCGCACTGGACGGATCGACCGCCACCGCGGCCGATTTCGACTACGAGGTCTCACAATTCGACGTGCACCTGGTGGTGACCGATCGATACGACACGGACGGCGATCCAGCGGGCATGTCCGCCTCGATCACCTACGCGACGGCGCTGTTCGACGAGTCCACGGTCGCGGGCTTCGCCGGACGTCTGCAACGGCTGCTGACCGCGGTGTGCTCCGCGCCGCACGTGCCGGTCGGTGATCTCGCGCTGCTCGACACCGTCGAACACGAGCGCATGGTCGTGACCTGGAACCGGGCCGACCGGACATTCGCACCGGCCACTCTGGTCACCGCGTTCGACACGCAGGTGGCACGGACGCCGGACGCGGTGGCTGTAGTCGATGACGAGACCACCCTGACCTACGCGGAGTTCGGCGCTCGGGTGCACCGGCTGGCGCGCGCCCTCATCGGACGCGGTATCGGCCCGGAAGCGCTGGTGGCTCTCGCCATCCCGCGCAGCGTCGACCTGATGGTCGCGATGTATGCGGTGGTGGCCGCGGGCGGCGCATACGTGCCGCTCGACCCCGCGCATCCGCTGGAACGCACCGTGAGCGTGCTGGCCGCCGCCAACCCCGCGTTGGTGCTGACGGCCACCGGAGCGCCGATGTTGCCGCAAGCGGTGGCGCAACACGATGTGGTGCTGGATATCTCGATCGCCGACGCGGTGGCGGATGCGGGCCCGGTGCGCGCCGAGGAGCGGGTGGCGGCACTCACGCCGTCGAACACCGCCTATGTCATCTTCACCTCCGGCTCGACCGGCACCCCCAAGGGTGTTGCGGTGCCACACGCGGCCGTCGCACACCAACTGGACTGGATGCAGTCGGAGTACCGCCTGGACACCGACGACGCGAGCTTGCTGATGACCTCGGCGGCGTTCGACCTCTCGGTGTGGGAATTCTGGTGGGCCCTGCGCACCGGAGCCCGGGTAGTGCTCGCGCCGCAGGGTGTCCAGCGTGATCCGGCCGCGCTGGTGGATCTGATTCGACGCGCATCGGTGACCACGGTGACGCTGGTACCTTCGCTGCTCGCCATGGTGGCCGAGGCGTCCGGTGTCCGCCGCCTGCCGCGCGTCCTGTGCAGGCTGCTCGTCATCGGCGAGGCATTGCCTACCGCGACCGTCGATCGCGTCGGTGCGCTCACCAGTGCCCGGATCGACAACCTGTACGGCCCCACCGAAGCGGCGGTCTCGGTCACTCGATTCCCGGCTGGTGCCGGCACCAGGCACGCGGTGGCGCCGATCGGCACCCCGGAGTCGGGTAACCAGGTCTATGTCCTCGACGACCGGATGCATCCGGTTCCGGCCGGCGTCACCGGCGAGCTGTACCTCGGCGGGGCGCAGCTGGCCAGGGGGTATCACGGCCGGCCGGAGCTGACCGCGGAACGGTTCGTTGCCAACCCGTTCGGCACACCGGGGACGCGCCTGTACCGCACCGGCGACATCGTGCGCTGGGGCGCGGACGGCAACCTCGAGTACATCGAACGCCGCGACTTCCAGGTGAAGGTCCGCGGCTACCGCATCGAGCTCGCCGAGATCGAACATGCGCTGCGCTCGCAACGCATGGTGTCCGAGGCCGTCGTCGTCGCCGAGCACACCGGCGGCGCGAACGCGATGCTGATCGGATATTTCACCGCGACCGAGCAGCTCGAGCAGGACGCGCTGCGCTCGGCGCTGACCGATGTGCTGCCCAGCTACATGGTCCCGGCGATGCTGCGGCAGCTCGATGCCTTGCCGCTGAACGCGAACGGCAAGGTCGATCGTGCGGCCCTGCCGCGACCGGAAACGAGTACCCGCGAATTCCGGGCGCCGACCACCGAACTGGAGCAGACCGTCTGCGCGGTCTTCGCCGAGGTGCTCGATGCCGGGCGAATCGGGCTCGATGACAACTTCTTCGAACGCGGCGGCAACTCGCTGCTCGCCACCAGGCTCGCCGCCCAGCTCAGTGCCGCGATCGTCGAAGAGATCCCGGTGGTCTGGCTGTTCGCCGCCCCGACACCGGCGGGTGTGGTCGCGCAGCTGGGCGCGCATCGGTCCGGCCGCGGCCGAGTCGAGGCACACGCGGCATTCGACGTGCTGCTGCCGCTGCGGCCGGACGGTGCCCGCGAGCCGCTGTTCTGCCTGCATCCGGTCGGTGGCGTCGCATGGTCTTTCGCGGGGCTTGCCGCGTATATCGATCCCGAGCGCGGCATCTACGGCATCCAGTCGCCGGTGCTGAGTTCGGATGCTGCCCTGCCGGATTCGATCGAGGACTGGGCGTTGCGCTACGCACGAGAAATCCGGGCCGTCCAACCGGAAGGCCCTTACCACCTGCTCGGCTGGTCGCTCGGCGGTGTGCTCGCGCACGCGGTGGCGATCCACTTGCAGGATCAGGGCCAGCATGTCGCCTTGCTCGCCATGATGGACAGCTCGCTGAACATCGCGGTGGACGAGTCGGCGACGGTGCCGCTGGCCGATCTGCTCGGTGGCCTGCTCGGCGAACAGGCCGACGACGCCGACACTGAACTCGACCGCACCCGGCTCGCACAGCGCATCGGCGAGTTGCCGGAACGGTTTGCCTCCTTCGGCGCCGAGCGACTCGGCCGGGTACTGGACGCGGGCACCCGCTCACTGCAGCTCATCACCCGTTACCGCCCGCGCCCCTACAAGGGCAATCTCGTCTATTTCACCGCGGCACTCGATGACCCGACCGGCGCAACCGGCGCCGCGAGCTGGTCGGACGCCATCGACGGCATCGTGCACAACCATGCCGTCCAGTCCTCGCACTGGCGCATGACTTCCGGGTCCGCCCTTGCCCGTATCGGCCATGTGCTGACCACGGTCTTGGCCGATGCGGACCGTGCGTGATCCTCATTCTCCGTTCCCACCAGGAAGGTCCCCCGATGAACAACCCGTTCGACGACGATGACGCCCAGTTCTACGTCCTGATCAACGAGGAGGGCGAACATTCGATGTGGCCGATCTTCGCGGCCGTCCCCGGCGGCTGGACCATCGCCTACGGCGCTGCGTCCCGCGCCGCCTGCCTGGAATACGTCGAATCCCACTGGCTCGACATGCGTCCCAACTCGCTGATCGCGGCGATGCATCCGAAACCAACTGAATAGCGGGGCGCCCGCCCACATCCCCCTGCCGGCGGGTGCGCCCGCCGACACTTCACGCCGATCGGCACGTCATGCATACAGAGTTTGCCCAGGCGAGGATGATGGAAGACATGACAACCCGCCGAATCACCTTGACACTCCCCGAGGAACTGGTCGTCACCGCCGAACATGCCGTGGCGGCGGGCCATGCCAGTTCGGTGTCCGCCTACATCGCCGATGCCGCCGAAGTCGGCCGGGCGCATGCGCCTTTCGCCGACCTCATGCCGAACACCAGCGCCACCAAGCCGGTCGGCGTCTGGTTGGCAGGCGTCATGCGGGGTAAGCGGCACCGTGCGGCCCGCAGCAGCGTTGTGTGACGGCTTGTGAACTCAGCGTCCTATGACGCTGGAGTTTGCCGCGTCGTGTGACGCGTGGACCCGTTATGCCCGCGTCCGCGCGGAATCACAGATCAGCCGGGCCTGTTCGCGCCAGTCGGACACCGCGCGGCCGCGCTGCCCGGTCAGGGCCGAGTCGAACTGTTTGGCACGCTTGGTGACCGTCAGGCCGACGTAGGTGTGGCCGTTCGTGATCGCCCGGGTGGCAATTGCACATGCCTCGTCGACCTCGCCGGAGCTGAGCAGTGCCGTTGCGTGCTCGAATTGGACGAGGGCGGGCTCCATTGTCTCCTGCGGGTCGTACAGCGAAATCGCCCGTGCCGCGGCGTTCGCGGTCTCCTCGGCACGGCCGAGTCGGGAATATCCGATGGCCTGATAGAAAGCGAGTTTTTCCGGGCGGAAGGAAAAAATTCCGACCGGCAGGTCTGCAGGGGCGAAGTCATCGAGTGCGGCGGAAGATTTGTTTATGCAATAGGCGAATTGGTCGGCGTCACCGAGGCTGGCGTGTGCGCGCGCCGCCATTCCCCATAACCAGGCGACGGCGGGGCCGTGTCCCGGATTTTCTGCGAGACGTGGGGCGAGTAGGTGTAAAACTTCCTTCGGTTTATCGCTATAGGTGGGCAGATATGTGAGGCCGGCCAATGCGATGTCTTCCGAGTAGCGGTCGCCGATGTCCTGCGCGGCATGAATCGCGGTCGTATACCACAGCTTGGCCTGGCCGAAATGTCCCTCGTTGAAAAGGATTTCACCGACGACGTTGGCCAGCTTGCCCGCCGTGCGGACCAGCCGGATCTGGTGATGGGTGGCCTGTCGTTCGGCGAGACATCCTCGTACAGTACGGAATTGGTCGAGCGTGGCGTGCAGCAACTCGTATGGTGGCACCTGTACCACGCGCGTGCCGAGCGTCTGCGCCGACTCCTCCAGCAGGCCGAGTCTGCGCTCGCTGATCGATCCGGCATCAAGTGTGGCAAGCATCTTCTCGGGCTCGTTCGCCACCAGATCTGCCGCTCGGCCCGCCAAGCCTGCGCCCACGCAGGCTAATAGTTCACGCCGTCTCACGTCGTTGTCCTCGACTTCCTTGTCGAGCCCAGTTTCCCTACCGAGCTTGGTATTCCGAACGAGCGCCGCGCTCGTGTCTTCGATCTCGCCTGCCGACGAACGGTCCGCGAGGATCGCGCGCTCGAACCGCGCGACGACCACTGAATCGGCCTGCGACAGGACCCCGTCGAGTAGGCGCCTGCTTGCGTCGTGCATCCGGGTTGTCCGGCCGTTTTCCCACAAGACCACGGTGCGCGGGGTGACGCCCACCAAGCGCGCGAACTCGTAGCGACTTCGCTTCATCGCCGCACGGAGGGCGCGTACGTCCTCGCCCGTCCAGTCGACTTCAACCATAGGTCCTACCCCCTCGCGCCAGGTTGATTCAATCGGAAATTACTCGGATTTACCGGTTTCGGGACTGTTATACGCCGAATCGCAACGTGCACGCTTAGTCGGTACCCGGCACCGGGGGTTATGCCCAAACCCTTTCGGGGCGCCCGCTTTCCGGAAGCTCGACGCACGGTCCCGACTCGGTCCGATCCAGCCGAGTCGAGCGCGGTTCCGGCGGCGCCCCTCGGTGTCGGGTGCATTTACTTTTCTTGGAGGTGAACGATGGACGCATTGCGCTCGGATATCAGGGAATTGTGGCTCGTGCAGAGCCGCGACTGTGCACAGGAACCGATTGGACTCACCTACGACAGAGCCCGCTTCATCCTCGCCGTCCACGCAGGCCACGGCGCGCGCTGCCGCCAGTACCTGGCCTCATCGGCATATTGCTTCCGTCGAGCCGCCGAGAAGTAGGCGTCCGCACGGCATCGAAGGCGGTGCCTGCCCTCATCGAGCGCGCGACGTGCGGGGGTCAGCGGTGGCGGCACCGACGTCGGTCGAGGGGCATGATGCCGATCAGCTCGCCGCGCGGTCGGCGAAAACTTGGCGTGCCACGGCGATTGCGTTGAGGGCGGCGGGGAAGCCTGCGTAGGACGCCATCTGGGTGATGACTTCGACCGCCTCGGTGGTGGTGCCACCGACATTGAGCAGGGCGTGGATGTGCACCGCCAGTTGGGGTGCGGCGGTGCCGAGAGCGGTCAGCATGGCGACGGTGGTCAGCTCGCGTGTCTTCAGGTCGAGGCCAGCCCGGGAGTAGATGTCGCCGAAAACGAATTCGAGGAGGTAGCGGGCGAGGTCGGGGGCGATGTCCTGGAGCGAGGCGATGACCTGCTCGCCGGCGTGGCCGTCGATCTCCGAAAGCCGGGCGCTGCCACGCTCGAACCGGTCACCGGTCGGGGCGGGGGCGGTTCGGGTCTGCGCTGGAATGTCGGTGCGGGCTTCGAAAATCGTACGGGCCGCGATCAGTCCGTTGAGCGCGGCCGGGAAGCCTGCATACACGCTGACGTGAATGAGGGTCTCCACGATCTCCTCGCGCGTGCAGCCCACATTCAGCGCGCCGTCGATGTGGAAGCGCAACTGTGGTGCCGCATTGCCCATGGCCGCGAGCGCGGACACGGTGGCGAGCTGACGTTGCGGCAGTGTCAGGCCGGGGCGGGACAGGATATCGCCGTAGCCGAACTCGACAGTCAGCCTGCCGAGGTCCGGTGCAATGTCGGCAAGGCTGTCGAGCACTGCGGGATTCGAGCTGCCACTGACCGTCCGCAATACTGCCGAGCCACGTTCGAAACGGTCATTTTCGCTGGTAGAAGCCGCTGTTGTGGACTTTGTGTTGGTCATGTCAGAACTGTAAAAGCTGGAGTGCACTCCAACGCAAGCTCTTCCTCGAGGCCGACGTCGAAATCAGGTGAATCTCGGGGTCGGCCCGGATGTGGCGTTGCGCCGCAAAGCCTAGCGTCGAGGTATGCGCTTCCTTCCGATCGTGGTGGTTACGTTCGCAGTTGCTCTGCTCGTCGGATGCTCATCGGACCCGAAACCGGCCGCGCCGCGCTCGAAAACACCTATCTCCCCGGCACCGGCGAGCTGGACATCCGCGGGCCGCACCCGAAGGGTTACGCCTCCGTCGACGGGGTGATGACCGATGTGACCCGGATCGAGCCCTCGGTGCCCTGGGCCGCGGGCGCGATGGTGTCCACCGGCGTGGATCTATCACTTCTACTCGGAGCTGCTTGCAGGCCGGGTGATACCCGCGGTCCAGCTGGCCGAGATGCGTGCGGGCGTATCTATGGGGCCCAAGCTGGCAGGCATGAACTATGGACTCGGCATCGGGTCGATGCACTTGCCTTGTGGCGCGGAGTATGTCGGCCACATCGGCGGGATCTACGGGTTCCTCACGATCTCCGGCGCGACGCCGGAAGGGCGCGCGATCACCTACGCCTTCACCCAGGAGCCGGAGTCGAAACCCGACATCCCCGACATGTTGAGCCGTGCCCTGTGCCCGTGACCTCCAGGTCCCCCACCCACCCGCTACCCCGCGCGATAGCAGATCGAACGTAGTCGAATGGTTGCCGAGGGCCGCTGCTCGAGCCGCCATTCGACTACCCTCGCCGAACTATCCGCAGGGAGCTGGTTGTCCACAGGGCTGGCGACCCTGGCGGATCGGTTTGGAATACAACAGCGCCACCTGGCATTCCGGCCCCGCCGCCACACTCCGCGACAACCCCCGCCACAACTGGCTCACCACAGACGGCTGGACCATCTACTACGCCGCCGCCCCCGACGTCTACCACCACCCATACCACTTCACCGAACCCATCCGGCAGGCGATGAGCCGAGCGTAGTCGGATGGTGGCTCGGGTCAGGGGCCCGAACCGCCATTCGACTACCGTCGATAAGCATCGGTGCCGAGGATGGCCAGGTATTGGGCGGTCGGCAGCCGTAATCAGTCTGTGGGACGGCCGGACAGAATGATCTGCATCAGGTGGATCACCCGCCGCCGCGAGCAGACCGGATTGTCGGGGCCGAGCCATTGACCGAGATCGACGACCAGAGCGAGCGCGGCGTGCACGAGCAGTCGCGCCTCGGCCGCGGTGAGCTCGGGACGAACAGCGGCGAGCAGCTTCGCCCACTCCTCGACGTTGAGCCGCTGGATGTTTCGCAGCACCGTGCGAGCCGCCGCCGGCACATTACTGATCTCGGCGTAGTAGACAAAGGTCAGGTCGCGCTCGGCGAACGAGCCCGTCACATATAGCTCGATCAGCGTTGTCAGCGCTTGTTCGGGGCTGTCGGATGCGGCGATCGCGGGCCCGATCGCGGCCGAAACCCGGTCTGCCGCACGGCGGAACGCAGCGGCGAGAATATCGCCTTTACTGCGGTAGAAGCGGTACACCGCCGACGATGCGGGCAGCCCGGCCGCTGTGGCGATGTCCTCCACACTGACATTCGGATAACCACGCTCATGGAACAGCTCGACCGCGCGCTTCAGCAGTAGCTCGTGCTTGAACGTCAGCGGAATCTCGCTCGCCCCAACGGATTCGGTGTCCGTGCTGTTCAGCGGTGGCAGCTCGCAGGTGGTGACCGAACGGCAAGCAGCACGCAACAGCGTGGTCAGCGGACGCACCGGCACCGAGACATGGTGATCGGAGATGCTGCCGATCACGCTCATGGCGGCGGCCCCGAGCACCGCTCGGTCCGCACTGTCCAGTTCCGGACGTGTCTCGGCGAGCAGTGCGCGAACCACCGTATCGGTGGCCGTGAGTTGGTCGATCAGGATCTGGCGATCGACGTCCTCGAGGTAGCGGTTCTGCCAGCGCAACAGCGCAGCGCTGCGGCGATTCGCGATGGATGCCGCGATCAGGGCGTCGAGGATATGGCCGAGGCGTTCCTCGGCGGGCCGCTCGCGCAGCTCCGCGGGCAACGTCACGGCTTCTTCGCTGAGTCCGCCCAGGCGCAGCGCCTCCTCCCGGAACAGCGCGTACTTGCTCGGGTAGTGCCGGTAGAGCGCGGTGGAGGTGATGTCGAGCCGAGAGGCGATGTCCTCCATGCTCACGCCGTGGTATCCGAAGGATCCGAAGGCCTCCGCGGACGCCGCCGCGATCTGGGCTCGCCGGTCGCGCGGACGCCGCCGCACCGCGCGTGCGGAGCCGCCCGCGCTTGCGGTCGCTTTCCGCGCAATGCGGCGATCCTGGGCGTCCATGCCGCGATGGTAGCCCAATCGGATGCTGGGAATCCGCGGCTTCCCTGACTCGTGATCGAATTGAATCTGAGATCACAAATTCTGATAGATATCGGCTTTTACATGGAGTATCTGTTGCGCTCGGTATCAGAATCATTGACAACTTCATTGACCGGTCGGTATCGCATTCTGCCCACGTTTGGGGAGGGCGCGGGACCGTCGGCGGCGCGGGCCGACTACGTCCGCGCGGGACGTCCGAAGAGGACGAGCTGCATGAGCAGGGCCACCCGGGCGGGCGATGCGATCGGCTCGGTGCCGAAGGAACGGCCGAGATCGACCACCAACGCGAACGCGGCATGAACAAGGAAGCGGGCCTCCGCAGGCGATAGCTCGCCGCGCACCTCGCGCACCAGCCGAGCCCACTCCTCCACGCTGAGCCGCTGAATATTTCGCAGCACCGCTCGTTCCTCCGCGGGAACATGCTGGAATTCCGTGTAGTACACGAACGTCAGCGCACGCTCGGCGAACGAGCCTGCCACATACTGCTCGATCAGCGCGGTGATGGCTGCCTCGGCGTCGGGTGCGGCGGCCACTGCGGGCCCGATCGCACCCGAAACCCGGTCGGCGGCCCGCCGAAACGCGGCGGCCAGCAGATCGCTCTTGCCCCGATAGAAGCGATACACCGCGGAAGCCGCCGAAAGTCCTGCGGCAGTGGCGATTTCCTCGACACTGACATTCGGGTAGCCGCGATCGTGGAAGAGCTCGACCGCCTTGCGCAGCAGCAGTTCGTGTTTGAACGAATCCGGGATCTCCACCGCGGGCACCGGGTCCGCCACCGTCTGCTCCGGCGGCAGCTCCGCCGAGCTGATCGCCAGACTGGCCGAATTCAATAGGCGGGCAAGAGGTTTCGCGGGCAATGTCGCGTGATGGTCGGCAATGCTGGTGATCGCGCTCAACATGGCCGCGCGCAGCACCCTGACATCGTTGTCGCTGAGCGCGGGCCGCACCGCCGCGAGCTGATCGCCCAGCGCGCCGACGACGGTCAGCTGCTGTTCGGTGAGCACCTCGAGGTCCTCCGGCTCGAGGTAGCGCCCTTCCCAGCGGACCAGGGTGACCGTGGCGCGATTCTCGATCGTCACGGCGATCAGCGAATCGAGCACCTCGCGCAACCGCTGCTCCGGCGCGGAGTCCGCGGCCGTCTTCGGCAGCTCGACCGACTGGGTCATTGCGGCGCCCACCCGCAGCAATTCCTCCCGGAACAGCGCGTACTTGCTCGGATAGTGCCGGTACAGCGCCGCCGAGCTGATGCCGAGCCCGGAGGCGATGTCCTCCATGCTCACGCCGTGATACCCCAGCGCGCCGAACGCCGACGCCGACGCCGCGGCGATCTGGGCGCGCCGATTCTTCGGTCGACGCCGGATCTCCCGTGGTGCCGGGTCGCCGCTGACCGCCTTGCGCGCCGTACGGCGATTGTCGACACTCATGCCGACAATGGTAACGACCTGGCGGCCCCCATGATTCGCCCAGGTCGCGGTCCGACATCAGGCCCAGTGAAGGCAAATGGTTTAACGTTTGATTTCTGCTTGATGTGGGAGGCTGAGCAATGAGTGCTCAACAAATCGCGATCGTCCTCTATCCGGGGATGACCGCGCTGGATGCGATCGGGCCGTACGAAGTGCTGCGGTTCGTGCCCGGCACCGAGATCAGGTTCGTCGGACATGAGCCGGGACCGGTGATCACCGACAGCGGAGTCCTCGCCCTCGGTGTGACGCATACCTTCGAGGAAACTCCCGCACCGCAGATCATCGTCATTCCCGGCGGTCCCGCCGCCACCGCCATCGCCGGCGATAAGCGTGTCCTCGGCTGGTTGGAGTCGGCACACGAAACCACCACGTGGACCACATCGGTGTGCACCGGCGCGCTGGTTCTCGCCGCCGCGGGCCTGCTCGACGGAAAACCTGCCACCACCCACTGGGCCGCACAGGGCGCACTCGGCCTGATGGGCGCCAAACCCCAGCGCGACCAGCGAGTCGTGCACACGGACCGCATTGTCACCGCCGCGGGCGTCGCGGCAGGACTCGACCTCGCCCTGTGGTTGGTCGGTGAAACCCACGGCCGCGAACGCGCCGAAATCATCCAGCTCGACATCGAATACGACCCACAGCCGCCTTTCGACGCGGGCCACCCGAGCAAGGCCTCGGCAGTTGTGTGCCGCAAGGCGTTGGCCGACCAGGCCAGGATGGCCCCGGCCCTGCGGCGCAGCGAATCCTTCGTCCTGACCCTCGCCGGAGCTCAAAAAGCTCTGTGGCGCAGCACTATTCGACGCATCCGTAGCTGACGCCTCATCGTAGATCACCGGCGGTGCTCATCGATGAGCCCGCTGACGATGCCTTTCGCGTGGACCGGTTCTGGTGCCGGCTGCTTCCTCGTGCGCGCAGGTTGTATGCGACCTTCCTCGCGCAACTGCTCCAGCCTCGTCAGCCGCTCGACCGGAACGATACGGGCGATAGGTCGTCCATGGTCGGTGATGGTCACCGTATGTCCAGAGCGAACCTCGGCTAGATGGCGGCTGAGGCTGTCACACAGTTCCCGAATATCGACGTCCATGAACAACTCCTTGGTGGCCATATTTATACGAGATATTTGTCGCCACAAATGCCAGGTTGTGGACACGTAGCTGGGGTGTCGCGATAAATACGGGTGGCGGCGTGACTGTTTGGTTCGCTGTCATCTTCAAGGACTGTCGGAGTCGTTTTCTACTAAGCCACCACCTTGTCGGTCCGCGTATCCCCGCGTTCATGGAACCGCAGGTCCGAGCCAAGCGCGCGGGTCTACCACAGCGGCGCAGTAGTCGTCGGCGTCATCGATGACCCGTTGGAGCCACGGGAACCCGCCTGCGTCCGTCTTCCCAAAGGTGGCAAAAAGGTTGGCGCGCAATGTCTCACGGCTCTGCAATGATCGCCGCGTAGGGGCGGTCGACTGATACGCTGCGGCCAGTCCGGGTCTCGAGCGTGACGAGGAGCCAAACCGGTGAGTGCATCGCAATCGAACGCCCAGGACGCGACCTGTCCGGTTCCGCATCTCGACTCACCGGTGACACCCGATAGTGAACGTGTCCCGCTGTATGCCCCGGAGTTCGCCACCGATCCGCATAACGCCTATCGAGCATTGCGCGACCGCTACGGCTCGATGGTGCCGGTGGACGTCGCCCCGGGCGTGCCTGCCACTTTGGTGATCGGCTACCGCACCGCGGTGCGGATCCTGCACGATCCGGAACGCTTCCCGGCCGATCCGCGCACCTGGGAGCGCGACCTCCCCAGCGACTGCCCGGTACTGCCGGTGATGGGGTGGCGTCCGAACGCGCAGCACAGTGCCGGCCTCGAACACCACCGCTACCGGCAGGTCAATACGGCCAGCCTCGACGCGGTCGATCGGCACGCCATGCATGCCACCGTCGAGCAGATCGCCGTGCCGCTGATCGACAGCTTCTGTGAAACCGGTACGGCCGATCTGATCAGCCAATACGCCTTTCCGCTCGTCTTCGACTCCGTCAATGCTTTGCTCGGCTGTCCGCCGGAAATCGGCCGCCGGATCGCGGCGGGCATCTCGGCTGTCATCGAGAGCGTCGACTCCACGGAGGGCAACGCGATGCTCGCCGAGGCATTGATGGAGCTGGTCGTGCTCAAACGCGAACAGCCGGGTGACGATGTCGCTTCGCGGGTGTTGCAGCATCCGGCCGCACTCGATGACATGGAGGCGCTGCATCAGCTTGCCGCCCTCTACGGCGCGGGGAGTGAACCGCTACACAATCTGATCGTCAAAACCATGCTGCTGATCCTGGTCGACGAACGGTTCGCGGGTGATGTCCTGGATGGCAGATTGTCGACTCGTGATGCCCTGGACGAGGTCTTGTTCAACGACCCGCCGTTGGCGAATATGTGCTTCACCTATCCACGGCAGCCGATTCTGATCGACGGGGTCTGGCTGCCCGCCCATCAGCCGGTCATCATCGGCATTGCCGCCTGTAATAACGACCCCGCGGTGAATACCGGCGACCGGGTGGGCAACCGCTCGCATCTGGCCTGGAGCATCGGACCGCACGCCTGCCCGGCCCAGTCGGTGGGCTACCAGATTGCCGAGGACGCCATCGACCAGCTGCTCGACGCCTTGCCGGAGCTCAAACTGGCCATCCCCGCAGACGAGTTGGTATGGCGGCCAGGGCCGTTCCATCGCGCCCTGGCCGCGCTGCCGGTCACGTTTCCTCCGTCGTCGGCATCGACCACGCTCTAGCGCAGCGCGGCGTACCAATCGAGCAGGTCCGGGTTGTCGACGGCGCTGCGCTCGACGACGCGGGCCGGGTCCGCGCCCTGGAAGAGCTTCTTGATCGGGACCTCGAGTTTCTTACCGGTTCTGGTATGCGGAATGCCAGGGGCCACAAGGATTTCGTCCGGTACGTGGCGCGGGGAGACCTCGGTGCGGATGGCGGTGTTGATGCGTGTCTTCAGCTCGTCGGTGAGCTCGGCACCGGGGGCGAGAACGACGAACAGCGGCATCCAGTAGCCGCCGTCGGGCTGTTCGGCCCCGATGACAAGCGCCTCGGAGATCTCGGGCAGGCGCTCGACGGATTGGTAGATGTCGGCGCTGCCCATCCGGATGCCGTGCCGGTTGAGGGTGGAGTCGGAGCGGCCGTGCACGACCACGCTGCCGCGGTCGGTGATGGTGATCCAGTCACCGTGCCGCCAGACGCCGGGGAACATGTCGAAATAGGCGTCGTGGTAACGGGTTCCGTCGGGATCGTTCCAGAAGCGCACCGGCATGGAGGGCATGGGCGCGGTGATGACCAGCTCACCGACCTCGTCACGGACCGGATGGCCATCGGGGTCGAAAGCCTCGAGTGCGACGCCCAGGTAGGGCGCGGACAGTTCGCCGGGCCAGGTGGGCACTGTGCGCGCGCCGCCGATGAAGGCGGAGACCACATCGGTGCCGCCGCTGATCGAGGCGACCTGCACCTGCTCGCCCACGTTGTCGCCGAGCCACACCGCCGAGGACGGCGGCAGCGACGAACCGGTGATGCCGACCTGGCGCAGCGCGGAAAGGTCGTGATCGGTGCGCGGCACCGCACCCGCCTTGATGCAGGCGAGCACGTAGCCGGGGCTGGTGCCGAGCACAGTCGCGCCGACCTGAGCGGCGTGGTGCCACAGGGCATCCGGGGTGGGATAGGTGGGGCTGCCGTCGTAGCAGACGATGGTCGCGCCGACGAGCAGACCGGCGATCTGGAAGTTCCACATCATCCAGCTGGGGCTAGTGTACCAGAAGAAGGTGTCGTCGAGCCCGATATCCGCCTGCAGGGCAACGGCTTTGAGGTGCTCGAGCACGACGCCACCGTGGCCGTGCACGATGCCCTTCGGCAAGCCCGTGGTGCCGGAGGAGAACACGATCCACAGCGGGTGGTCGAAGTCGACGGCGGCGGTCTCGATGACGGCGGCTTCGGTCTCGGCATTGGCGGTGGCATCGCGCCACGACAGCGTCTTCGGGACTTCCAGGCCCAGCTGGGAGACGGCGACGGTGGCCTTCAGCGTGCCGAGTCCGGCTTGCAGTGCCGCGATGTCGTCGCGCTTGTCGTGGGCCTTGCCGCCGAAGCGGTAGCCGTCGGCCGTGACGAGCACCATCGGTTCCAGCTGGCCGAGCCGGTCGAGCGCGGCCTTGGGGGAATAGTCCTGCCCGCAGGCGCTCCACACCGCACCGATGCTCGCGGTCGCCAGGAACGCGATCACCGCCTCCGGGATATTCGGCAGATATCCCGCCACTCGATCGCCCGGCTGCACGCCGAGCGAGCGCAAAGTGCGTGCGAAGGCCGCGGTGCCGTCGATCAATTCGGTCCAGGACACCGCACGCGGCGGGCTGTCCTCGGTGATCTGCACGATGGCGGGGCGATCGGTGCGGAACTGACGGACAACCTGGTCGACATAGTTCAGCCGAGTCCCGGGAAACCACTGTGCACCAGGCATTTCAGCGCTGGCGAGCACCTCGCCGCCGATCGCGCCGAGCTCGAAGTAGTCCCACACCGCGTGCCAGAAACCGGGCAGGTCGTCTACCGACCATTGCCACAGTGCCCGGTAGTCCGGCGCGGACACACCCGTGCGAGCCGCCACGAACTTCGCGAAGTCGGTGATTCTGGCATCGGCGATATCGCGCTCGGTCGGCACCCATTGTGGTTGCACCGCACTACCTCCTGGCTCGGCTCTTGTTGAATCAGCTGTGGGGGGCCGCACGCCGCACGATCTGTTCGGCATGGCGCAGCACCGGCGCATCGACCATCCGGCCCTCGAAGGCGAATACCCCCCGGTGTTTCGGCACCTCGTCGAGTACCCTTCTGGCCCAGTCGATTTCGTCATCGGACGGCGCGTAGGCCGCTCTGATGACCGGAACCTGGCTCGGATGAATGGCCACCTTCGCGTCGAAACCGATCGCGACCGCATCCAGCGATTCCGCTCGCAGTCCGTCGAGATCGCGGAAATTCAGGAACACCGAGTCGAGGGCGAACTTTCCATACGCCTTGGCCGCGAGCAGCGAGGTAGACCGAACATGCCGTGCTACATCGCGATAACTGCCGTCGGCATGCCTGCTCGAGTTCCCACCGAGCCCGGCGACGAGATCTTCGGCCCCCCACATCACGCCGATCGCATTGCGCGCCATCGCCGCCCTGCCGACCGCGAGCGCACCGAGCGGCGATTCGATCAGCGCGATCACTTCGTACTCCGAGAGCGCAGTGAGCTGTTCGGCGGATTCGCATTTGGGCAGCATGATCCGTCGATACTCGGTGTGGTGCAGAGCGGCGAGGTCCGAGTCGTGGTCCTCGGTGTCGACGGCATTGATTCGCACGACGGTGGTCTCGGGATCGAGCGGGGTATCGATCAATGCCTTGCGCGCTGCCGCCTTGTCACCGGCGGCCACGCCGTCCTCGAGGTCGATGATCACCACATCGGCTGCGGCTGCGGCCTTTTCGTAGCGTTCGGGGCGATCGGCCGGGCAGAACAGCCATGCGGGGCCCGCCATCTCCCAGCTCATGCCCGGCTCGGATCTTTGCGGACCAGCGTCTTGCGCACCGCCGTCGCGACGATATCGCCATGCTGATTGCGTGCGGTGTGCGCGAAGGTGGCGATGCCCTCGCCGGGGCGGCTCTTGGACTCCCGCTTATCGGTGACCACCGTCTCGGCGTACATGGTGTCGCCGTGGAACAGCGGCTTCGGGAAGGCGATCTCGGAGAAGCCGAGGTTGGCGACGATGGTGCCCTGCGTCAGTTGCGCGACCGAAAGGCCGACCAGGGTGGAGAGGGTGAACATCGAATTCACCAGGCGCTGGTGGAACGGTGGCAGCTGCTCGCTGAACGCCGCATCCAGATGCAGCGCCTGGGTGTTCATCGTCAGCGTGGTGAACAGGACATTGTCGGCCTCGGTGATGGTGCGGCCCGGCCGGTGCTCGTACACCACGTCGGTCTCCAGCTCCTCGAACCACAGGCCACGCTGCACAATCCTGCGCGGCTGCGCCGGAGCGTTCACAGCCCCAACTCCCGCCCGATCAGCATCAACTGCACCTCCGTTGTGCCCTCGCCGATCTCGAGGATCTTGCTATCGCGATAGTGCCTTGCCACAGCGTATTCGTTCATGAACCCGTAGCCGCCGAAGATCTGGGTGGCGTCGCGGGCGTTGTCCATCGCCGCCTCGCTGGCCACCAGCTTCGCGATCGCGGCCTGCTTCTTGAACGGCTTGCCCGCGAGCATCAGCGCGGCCGCGTCGTAGTAGGCGGTGCGTGCGGCGTGCGCGCGCGCCTCCATGCGGGCGATCTTGAAGGCGATGGCCTGATTGCGGCCGATGGGCCTGCCGAAGGCCTCGCGGTCCTTCGCGTAGCGCACGCTTTCGTCGACGCAGCCCTGCGCGGCGCCGACCGAAAGCGCGGCGATGGCGATGCGGCCCTCGTCCAGGATGCGCAGGAAGTTCGCATAGCCGCGGCCGCGTTCGCCGAGCAGGTTCTCCGCAGGCACCCGCACGTCGGTGAAGCTCAGCGGGTGGGTGTCGGAGGCATTCCAGCCCACCTTGTTGTAGGCGGGCTCGGCGACGAAACCGGGGGTGGTGGTCGGCACCAGGATGGTGGAGATCTCCTTCTTGCCGCCCGACTGGCCGGTCACCGCGGTGACCGTCACCAGCTTGGTGATGTCGGTGCCGGAGTTGGTGATGAACTGCTTGCTGCCGTTGATGATCCACTCACCGCTGTCGAGCGTGGCGGTGGTGCGGGTGCCGCCCGCATCGCTGCCCGCGCCGGGTTCGGTCAGCCCGAACGCGGCAAGGGCGCGGCCACTGGTCAGCTGCGGCAGCCATTCCTGCTTCTGCTCGTCATTGCCGAAGCGGTAGATGGGCATCGCGCCGAGCGACACTCCGGCCTCTAGGGTGATGGCCACGCTCTGATCGACCTTGCCGAGTTCCTCCAGCGCCAGGCACAGTGCGAAGTAATCGCCGCCCATGCCGCCGAACTCCTCGGGGAACGGCAGGCCGAACAGGCCCATCTCCGCCATGCCCGCGACCACCTTGTACGGAAAGGTGTGGTTCGCATCGTGTTCGGCGGACACCGGCGCCACCACCGACTGCGCGAAATCACGCACGGTAATGGCGAGGTCACGGTAGTCGTCGGGCAGTGTGCCCGTGGACAGGAAGTCGGTCATGCTGGGTCTCCTTCGCGCTCAGCGGTATTCGTCTGCACGGGTGCGGCGGACTCGGCCTCGATCGGCGCTGCCGTAATGCGTGCCAGGGGCTGGCCGAGCCGCACCTGGGTGCCCGGCTCGACAAGTAGTTCAACGGTGCCCGCGATCGGCGCGGTGAGCGAATGCTCCATCTTCATCGCCTCCACGACCACCACCGGTGCTCCGGCGGCCACCACGGCGCCGGAGCGGACCGGCGCCGCGATCACCGAACCCGGCATGGGGCTGACGATCTCGGCGTCGCCGACATGTTCATCGCCGCCGCGGACCTTGACCTCCGCCAACTCTCGCAGCGCGGTGACGCCGCCGGGTCCGGCCACCCAGAGCTGTTCGTCGTGTTCGGCGACGCGGTATTCGCGTCGCAGACCGGCCAGTGTGAGGGTGAGAGCACCGGCCGTTGCCGAGCTCTGTGCGACGAAAGCAGCCGACAGCGAGGCCGATTCGCCGTCCTCACCGACCCGCACGACCGCCGCATCCGGGGTCCCGCTCAGGTACACATGCTCGACGCGATCGCCGCCGGCCAGCCGGATCGGTGTCGGTGCGGCCGCCCCGATCCGCCACCCGGAGGGCACCGCCCACGGGTCGCCCGCAGTGGCGGGCCAGCGCCGCAGCCAGTGATAGGTCGCGGCCGCGATGAGGTCGTCATCGGTGACCGGCGCGGGGTGGAAGTCGGTGACCCGACGGTCGAGCAATCCGGTGTCGAGCTTGCCCGCGACCACATCCGGGTCGGCCAGCAGAAAGCGCAGGAACTCGATATTGCTCGTCACACCGAGCAGCACCGTATCGGCAAGTGCCCGATCCAGTTTCGCGAGCGCGGCGCCCCTGTCGTGGCCGTGCGCGATGACCTTCGACAGCATCGGGTCGTAGTCGCTGCCGACCACGGTGCCGATCCGCAGCCCCGAATCCACCCGCACACCATGGCCTTCCGGCTCCGACAGGTCGAGCACGGTGCCGCCGGTCGGCAGGAATCCACGGCCCGGGTCCTCGGCGTACACCCTGGCCTCGATCGCATGCCCGACGAGCCGAATCTCGTCCTGCTCGACCATGAGCTTCTGCCCGGCCGCGATGCGCACCTGACATTCCACCAGGTCGACGCCGGTCACCAGCTCGGTGACCGGATGCTCCACCTGCAGCCGGGTATTCATCTCCATGAAGAAGAATTCGTCCGGCCGGTCGGCGGAGACGATGAACTCGACAGTGCCCGCGCCGACATAGTTCACGCTGCGCGCCGTATTGCAGGCGGCGGCGCCGATCCGGGCGCGAGTTTGTGCGTCCAGCAGCGGTGAGGGGGCCTCCTCGACCACTTTCTGATGGCGGCGCTGCAGGCTGCATTCCCGTTCGCCGAGATGGATCACGTGGCCGAACTGGTCGGCGAGGATCTGCACCTCGATGTGCCGTGGTCGCGTAACGAACCGTTCCAGGAACAGGGTGTCGTCGCCGAATGCCGCACCGGCCTCGCGGCGCGCGCTCGCCAGCGCGCCCGGAAGCTGTTGCGGCGCTTCGACCAGGCGCATGCCCTTGCCGCCGCCGCCGGCCGACGGCTTGACCAGCACCGGATATCCGATATCCGTGGCCGCGGCGATCAGTTCCTCGTCGGTGAGGCCGGGCCGGGCGATACCGGGCACCACCGGCACGTCGAAGGCCGCGACGGTGTTCTTGGCCGCGATCTTGTCGCCCATGATCTCGATGGCCCGAGCGGGCGGTCCGAGGAAGACGATGCCCGCCTCGGCCAGTGCCGCAGCGAAGGCGGCATTCTCCGAGAGAAACCCGTAGCCGGGGTGCACGGCCTGCGCTCCGGTGCGCACGGCGGCCGCCACCACCTTGTCGATGGCGAGATAACTCGCCCTGGCCGGGGCCGGACCGAGTCGCACCGCGACATCGGCCTCGTGGACATGCCTGGCGTCGGCGTCGGCGTCGCTGTACACCGCGACGGAGCGAATTCCCAAGGCGCGCAGGGTGCGAATGACCCGCACCGCGATCTCGCCGCGATTGGCCACGAGCACGGTGTCGAATTCGACGGGATGAGAGTTGTTCAGCATCGCGATCACATCCGGAAGACGCCGTAGGAAACGGGTTCGAGCGGCGCCTGCGCGCACACCGAAAGGGCAAGTCCGAGCACAGTTCTCGTATCGGCAGGGTCGATGACGCCGTCGTCCCAGAGCCGCGCCGTCGAATAGTACGGATTGCCCTGGTGCTCGTACTGATCGCGAATCGGCGCTTTGAACGCCTCTTCGTCCGCCGCCGACCACGGCTGTCCGCTGCTGTCGAGTTGATCGCCGCGGACGGTCGAGAGCACCGAGGCCGCCTGCTCGCCGCCCATCACCGAGATCCTGGCGTTCGGCCACATCCACAGGAAGCGGGGCGAATACGCGCGTCCGCACATCGAGTAGTTGCCCGCACCATAGGAACCGCCGATCACCACCGTGAGTTTCGGCACCCTCGCGCACGCCACCGCGGTGACCATCTTGGCTCCGTGCTTGGCGATACCACCCGCCTCGTAGTCACGGCCGACCATGAAACCGGTGATGTTCTGCAGGAACAGCAGCGGGATCTTGCGCTTGTCGCACAGCTCGATGAAGTGCGCGCCCTTCATGGCGGACTCGCTGAACAGCACGCCGTTGTTGGCGACAATGCCCACCGGATGCCCGTGGATGTGGGCGAACCCTGTCACCAGCGTTTTGCCGTATTCGGCCTTGAATTCATGAAAGCCGCTGTCGCCGTTCGATCCGCCGTCGACGAGCCGGTCGATCACCTCGCGGACATCGTAGGGCGTGCGCAGATCGACCGGCACCACGTCGTAGAGCTCGGATTCCGGCGCCGCGGGCGCGACGGTGGGCAGCACTTCCCACGGACTGGCCGGACGTGGGCCGAGCGTGGCCACGATGCGGCGCACGATGCGCAGCGCGTCCTGGTCGTCCTCGGCCAGGTGATCGGTGACTCCCGAAGTGCGCGAGTGCAATTCACCGCCGCCGAGCTCCTCGGCGGTCACCACCTCGCCGGTCGCCGCCTTCACCAGCGGCGGCCCGGCGAGGAAGATCGTGCCCTGATTGCGCACGATCACCGCCTCGTCGCTCATCGCGGGCACATACGCGCCGCCCGCGGTGCACGACCCGAGCACCGCGGCGATCTGCGGGATCGCCTTCGCGCTCATGGTCGCCTGATTGAAGAAAATGCGGCCGAAATGCTCCCGATCGGGGAACACCTCGTCCTGGTGCGGCAGATAGGCGCCGCCGGAGTCGACCAGATACAGGCAGGGCAGCTGGTTCTGCAGCGCGATCTCCTGTGCCCGCAGATGCTTCTTCACCGTCATCGGGTAGTAGGTGCCGCCCTTGACGGTGGCGTCGTTGGCCACGATGACGCACTCGCGCCCGGACACCCGCCCGATGCCGGTGATGATTCCGGCACCGGGAGAGTCGTCGCCGTACATCCCGGTGGCGGCCAGCGGGGAGAGTTCCAGGAACGGGCTGCCCGGATCGAGCAGCTGATCCACCCGTTGCCGGGGGAGCAGCTTGCCGCGGGCCACATGACGTTCCCTGGCCTTCGCCGGTCCGCCGAGCGCGGCGCTCGCCAGCCGTGCGCGCAGGTCGTCGGTCAGCGCCTGATGCGCCGTGCGGTTGTCGACCGCCGTTTCTACTGCCGTCATCACGCTGTCCTGCCATCCAGTTAGTCGCCGATAACTGGAATTCAGGTTAATCTTTATTAACCGAGATGTCCAGGTCGGCCGAAAGGAGCGCGTGTGACCAGCCTCGAACCTGTCGCGCTCACCCGCAGGGAACAACTGAAAGCGCAGCGCCGCACGCAGCTGAAGGAGGCGGGCGCCCGGCTCATCGCCGAGCGCGGGTTCCTCGGCATGCGCCTCGACGACCTCGGCGCGGCCGTCGGCATCAGTGGTCCCGCGGTCTACCGCCATTTCCCCAATAAAGAGGCACTGCTGGTCGAGCTGCTCGTCGGTGTCAGTCAGCGGCTGCTCGACGGCGGGAAGGCGGTGGTGGCGCGGACGGGATCGGCGGACGAGGCGCTGGCCGGCCTCGTCGACTTCCATCTGGATTTCGCCCTCGGCGAGCCCGAGCTCATTCGGATCCAGGACCGCGACCTCGACAACGTGCCCGCCGCCGCCCGCCGCGAACTCCGCCGCGCCCAGCGGCAGTATGTCGAGATCTGGGTCGCGGTCCTGCGTGAGCTGCATCCGGAGCTGCCCGAGGAGACCGCACGCGTACAAGCTCACGCGGCCTTCGGCCTGATCAACTCCACCCCGCACAGTGCGACCTCCGCCACCGCGACCCGCGCCCGCCCGGTCCTGCGCCAGATGGCGCTCTCGGCCCTGGGGTGAGGATTCACCGCGCGCTCCACCCGCCGTCCATGGTGTAGGAAGCGCCGGTCACCATGCCCGCGTCGGCCGAGGCGAGCCAGCCGACCAGGGCGGCGACCTCCTCCGGTTCGACGAGACGTTTGATCGCGCTTTCGGTCAGCAGCACCTGCTCGAGCACCTGCTGTTCGGCGATTCCGTGCGCCTTGGCCTGATCGGCGATCTGCTTGTCCACCAAGGGTGTTCTGACGTAACCGGGATTGACGCAGTTGCTGGTCACCCCGTGCCTGCCGCCCTCGAGAGCGGTCACCTTGGACAGCCCCTCCAGCCCATGCTTGGCCGTCACGTACGCGACCTTGTATTCGGACGCGCGCAGACCGTGCACCGATGAGATGTTGATGATCCGGCCGAACCCCTGCCGGTACATGTGCGGCAGCGCCGCGCGAATGAGCAGGAACGGCGCTTCGACCATGAGGGTGAGCAGGTGACGGAACCGTTCCGGTGCAAACTCTTCGATCGGGCTGATGCTCTGCACCCCGGCGTTGTTCACCACGATGTCCACCTCGAGCTTCAGGTTCTCCAATGCGGCGACATCGAGAAGGTCCACCGCCCACACCTTTCCGTCGAGCTCGGCGGCCAGCGATTTTGCGCCCACGTCATCGATGTCGGCAATGGTGACCCGCGCGCCGCGTGCGGCCAGCTCGCGCGCACACGCCGCGCCGATGCCGCTCGCGCCACCGGTGATTAGTGCCGAACGTCCTGTCAGATCAGTCATTTCACCTCTACTGCGGTGGTTTCGGCTGGCGTCGAAGTGGCCGGTGCTGCGGCGGCCTCGGCAGCCAGGGTTTCGGCGTCGGCGAGGTCGATGCTCTCCAGGTCGATGCCGCTGGTCTCCCTGGCGAAGTAGACGGCGATCGCGGTGACGGCGGCGGCCCCGGCCAGATACCAGGCGATCGGGACGGCGGAACCGAACTCGTCGAGCAGCCGCACGGCGATGATCGGCGCGAGCGATCCGGCCACGATCGAGGTGACCTGATATCCCAGTGACACCCCGGAATAGCGCATCCGCGTCGGGAACATCTCCGCCATGATCGCGGGCTGTGCGGCATACATCAGTGCGTGGAACACCAGGCCGATGATGATCGCGGACATGATGACGGCGTTGTGCCCGCTGTCCATCATCGGGAACGCGAAAAAGCCCCAGGTACCCGCGGTGATCGCGCCGACAAAGTAGACAGGACGCCTGCCGAATCGGTCGCTGAGCCTGCCTGCCAACGGGATGGCGAGCAAGTGCACCGCGTGTGCGGCAAGCAGCCACCAGAGGATCGTTTTGGTGTTGATGCCGACATGCACCTTGAGATAGGTGATCGTGAACGTGACGACCAGGTAGTACATGATGTTCTCGCCGAAGCGCAGGCCCATGGCGGTGAAAACGCCACGCGGATAACGCTTCAGCACCTCGAGGACGGTGAACGAACTGGCCTTGATCCGCTCGACCTGCTGCTGTGCCTCGACGAAGATCGGTGCGTCGGTGACTTTCGTCCGGATGTAGTAGCCGACGAGCACCACGACCGCGGACAACCAGAACGCGACCCGCCAGCCCCAGCTGAGGAATGCCGCATCCGAGAGCGTCGAGGTCAAGGTCAGCAACGCGACCGTGGCAAGCATGTTGCCCGCGGGCACGCCCGCCTGTGGCCAACTGGCCCAGAAACCGCGGCTCTTGCTGGGACTGTGTTCGGCGACGAGCAGCACCGCACCACCCCATTCACCGCCGACCGCGAAGCCCTGGATGAATCGGAGCGTGACGAGCAGCGCGGGCGCCAAGTAGCCGACTTGGCCGAAGGTCGGCAGGCAGCCCATCAGGAACGTCGCGCTGCCCACCAGCAGCAGGCTGAATTGGAGCAACTTCTTGCGACCGTAGCGGTCACCGAAGTATCCGAAGACGATGCCGCCGAGCGGGCGCGCGGCGAAGCCGACCGCATAGGTGATGAAGGCGGCGAGGATGGCGTCGAGGTCGCTGGTGCCCTTGGCGAAGAACACCTTGCTGAAGACCAGCGTCGCGGCGGTGCCGTAGAGGAAGAACTCGTACCACTCGACGACCGTGCCCGCCATCGACGCGGCCACCACCCGCCTGAGGCCCGCGGGCACCCCGCCGGGATCGCCGCCGCCCGTCGGCCGCAACGCATTTCGCACGCTCATCGAACTTCTCCTTCATGACCGGGGCCACATCTGGACGTCATATGTGACGGCCCCCACAATTTCATGGTCAGACCGAGTATTCGTGCAGATATCTAGGACCGCAATGCCCAGATGTGCACGAGGTATCTGCAAGAATGCAGAAATGAGTCCGGTGCCTTCGGGGCCCAATCGCCCGAGCGCAGATGATCTGCTGGTTCTGCTCGCGGTAGGCAGGTCCGGCCGCTTCGTGTCGGCGGCCGAAGAACTCGGCATCAACCACACCACGATCTCGCGCCGGATCGCCGCGCTGGAGCAGACCCTGGGCGGGCGGGTGCTCGCCCGCGCCTCCGGCGGCTGGGAGCTCACCGACCTCGGGCGGGAGGCGCTGGCCGCCGCCGAGGTCGTGGAGTCGGCCGTCAAGTCGCTCACGGTCGACGCGGGCGGTGCGCGGGTGCTGGAAGGCGTGGTCCGGCTCTCGGCGACCGACGGTTTCAGCGCCTACCTCGCCGCGCCCGCCGCCGCCGAAGTACGGCGGCGACATCCGAAGATCGCCGTCGAAATCGTGGCGACGACGCGGCGCGCATCCCAGCAGCGTTCGGGATTGGATATCGAGGTAGTGGTGGGTGAGCCGCAGGTGCACCGCGCCAAGGCGATGCGCCTTGCCGACTACTGCCTCGGGCTCTACGGCTCCAGGGATTACTTGCGGGAACGCGGAACACCGCTGGACATCAATGATCTGGCACGTCACCCGCTGGTCTATTTCATCGATTCGATGTTGCAGGTGGACGACCTCGATGTGGCCTCCAGTTTCGTGCCCGCGATGCGCGAATCGGTGGCATCCACCAATGTTTTCGTGCATGTCGAGGCGACGCGGGCGGCGGCGGGACTCGGTTTGCTGCCCTGTTTCATGGCCGACCGGCACGACGACTTGGTGCGCGTACTCCCCGACGCGGTGTCGATCCGGCTCGCGTATTGGCTCGTCACCCGCACCGAGACGCTGCGCAGGCCAGAGGTGGCCGCAGTGGTCGACGCCATTCGAGTACGGGTGCGCGAACAGCGTGATGCACTGCTCGGCGTGCGGTGACCACCAGTCACGCATCTCGGCAATTGATATGAGGCATGATTCGAAGTGGCGCGAGACGTTCGACAGGTCTCGGATCGGATAGCCATCGGCATGCTGATCGGGCTGCTGCTCGCGGAATCATCTTCCCGATCCGCATGGCCGCCAAGGCCATTGGTGCGGGGCACCCGCCGGGAAGGCAGCATCTCATCTCATCTCATCTCATCTCATCGATGCCGATGCCGATGCCGATGCCGATGCCGATGCCGATGCGGCCTACTTCTCGGGGCAGCCCTGATCATTCGGTGCCGGCTGTCTTGTTCGAGGCCGTGGCCCGATTCCGTTGTCAGGCAACGCGGGTGATCGTGCGGTCGATGTCGAGGGCGCCGTCGACCATCTGATAGACGGCATTCATCCGATGGAGGTGGGTGCGGTCGTGAGTGACGAGCAGGGTGGCGGCGCCGTGGTTGTGGACGACGGTGAGGACCAGGTCGATGATGGCGGCGCCGCGTTCGGTGTCGAGGGCGCTGGTCGGTTCGTCGATGACCAGGAGTGCGGGGTCGTTCATCAGCGCGCGGGCGATGTTGACCCGCTGGCGTTGGCCGCCGGAGAGCTGGGCGGGGCGTTTGGCGTGCTGGTCCGCGAGGCCGACGGCGTCGAGAAGTTCCATTGCCTTGGTGCGGGTTTCGCGGCGCCGGGAAGGTGGGGTGAACAGGTGCTGGCCCAGGCGTGACATCACCTCGAGTTGTTCGACCGCGGTGAGGGCGGGGATCAGATTCGGCTGTTGGAAGACGATGCCGATGGACGAACGGCGCAGCGCGGCCGCCTCGCGGCGGCTCAGTGTTGCGAGATCGACTGTGCTGCCTGCTGTTTCGAGATGGATCTGGCCGGAGTCGGGCCGGATCAGTGTCGAGACGGCGGCGAGGAGGCTGGATTTTCCCGAGCCGGATGGCCCGGTGATGGCAGCGATATCGCCGCCGGTCACGTGCAGGTTCACTCGGTCGAGCGCGGTGAGTTTGCCGGCGCCGTCCGGGTAGGTGAGGGTGACGTCGTCGACGGTCAGTGCGGTGGCGGCCATCAGGTGTTCGGCGCGGTTACTCCCTCGTTGGCGAGGGAGAGGAAGCGCCATCCTCCTTTGAGGGGTTGGGTTGGGAGGGTTTGTGGGTGGTGTTGGCTAGGTTGTCGGTCAAGGTCTCGCGGCTCGGTGGGGTCAGCGCGCCGCGTTGAGCGCGGTGAGCGGGTCGGTGGTGAACAGGAAGCGCAGCGCGAAGGCGGCGCCGAGCAGGCCGAGTGCGATCAGGGCCACCGCAGGTAGCAGGGTGGTGGTGAGGGCGAGCACGAACGGCAGTGCATCGCCCATGAATGTGGCTGCGACAACGGTGATTCCGAGGCCGATCGCGACACCGACGGCGAGCACTGTCGCGGCCTGCGCGAGTGCGTCGCGAACCAGGGAACCGGATGTCGCGCCGAGTGCTTTCAATGTCGCGATATCGGGAGCGCGCTGGACCGTCCACACGGTGAAGAAGGCGCCGATGACCAAGGCCGAGATGGCGAACAACAGCACCGTCATCAGGGTCAGGGAACCGTTTTCGGCTTGGTATGCGCTCAATGCCGACAGGGACCCGGAGACGGTGGTTGTGCTGGTGTGGGCAGCGGTGTCGACAGCGGACATATTCGGGATGCCGGACACCGCGAGGACCGTGGCGGCTCCGCCGCGCGGGCTCACCGACTGCCAGTCCGCGAGCGTCGTCCAGACCACCGGAGTGTGGCTGTACCAGTCGTCGCCGCGGACGGATGCCACGGTGAAGGTTCCGGTGCCGAGGGTGACATTGTCACCGGCTCGTGCGTCGAGAGCCTTGGCCGCGCCGGAGCTGAGCGCCACCGTGCCCGGCTCGATTGCGGCACGGTTGCCGAAAGCGGCTCCCGCGGCGCCGAACAGGGCGACTTGAGCGGACTCGGCGTCGCCACGGCCGGTCACCGCCGCCTCGGCATGGCTGATGCCGACCGGGTCGACGGTGCCGCCCTGGCCAGTGGCCGCCTGCCAGATCTCGACCTGTCGACTGGTCAGCGCGGAGGCATCGAACGAGGGATCGGCCCCGGTATCGGCGAACACGATGGCGTCGGCGGAGATGGCCTCGATGGCCGAGATGTTCTGGTGCGCGAGCCCTGCCGTGAGCCCACTGAGGAAGCTCACCAGTACCGCCACCAAGGTGACGACCAGCGTGATGAGCAGGAAACGGCCGCGTGCGGCCCGCAGATCCCGGAGTGCGACGAACATGCCTCCACCCTGCTGTGCGCCGGTCCCGTTGCCATCGCGCACGCGATGGAGTGCAGGCCGATCGAACGTTGGCCGATGTTTTACACCTTTCGATGGATGCCGCTGCGGTAGCCGCACATAAGCTGGCAACGTGCACTCGTCGCCGCTCACCCCTGTCTTCACCGCGCTGCGGTTGGGGCTGCATGTGCTGGTGACAGCGTTGGCGGTGTTGACCGCCGTGCGGGCGCTGCTGCCGGGCGCCGCGCATCCGGCCGGGGTGATCACGCTGACCGTCGTATTCCTGGTGACCTACTTCGCGGGCGCGCTACCCGGCTCCAGTCCTCGGGCGATCCGGCTCTGGCTACTGGCGCTCACGGTGCTGTGGCTCGGCCTGGTCGTGGTCGCGCCCGATGCCGGATACCTCGCCTTCGGCCTGTTCTTCCTCTATCTGCACCTGTTGCCACGTCCGTGGAGTCTGCTCGCGGTGGCGACCGCGGATGTGGTGGCGGTGGTTGGTTTCGGGCTGCACCGTGGCTGGTCGGTGGCGGGTGTGATCGGCCCGATCCTCGGCGCGGCCGTGGCGGTGGGGATCGGGCTCGGCTATCAGGCGCTGTTCCGTGAGTCCGCCGACCGTCAGCGTCTGATCGACGAATTGCTCAGCACCCGAGCGACTCTCGCGGATCAAGAGCGCACCGCGGGCAAGCTGGCCGAGCGGGAACGGTTGGCGCAGGAGATCCACGACACCGTCGCGCAAGGGCTGAGCAGTATCCAGCTGCTGCTGCACGCGGTGGAGCAGGCGTCGCCGGAGCATCCTGCACTGCACCGGATTCGGCTTGCCAGAGAGACGGCAGCGGAGAACCTGGCCGAAACCCGAAGGCTGATAGCGGAATTGACGCCTGCCGCGTTGGAGGGGCAGTCACTGGCCCAGGCGCTGGAACGAATCTGTCTGCGGGCCGAGGCGCCAGGGCTGACCACCCAGATGGTGATCGAAGGCGTCCCCGAACGGCTGCCCATGCCTGTCGAGGCCGCGCTGGTGCGCATCGCCCAGGGTGCTGTCTCGAATGTCGTCCGCCATGCCGCCGCGAGCCGGATGCGGCTCACCCTCACCTACGCCGACACCGACGTGTATCTCGACGTGGTCGACGACGGCATGGGGATCGACCCCGCGGTGCTGGAGCGTGCCCCGTCGGGAACCTTCGGGCTTGCGGCTATGCGCAGCCGAGTGGAGCAGCAGGGCGGCACTCTGGCAGTCGAGTCCGAACCCGGCCATACCGCCGTCACGGCCTCGTTCCCGCTCGATTCCAGTTCTGTCGAGTCGAATTCCCCTGCATCCCTACCGAATTCAGCCGAATCCGATTCGACTGATCAGCGGGATCGCTCATGATCAGACTGCTACTGGCCGACGACCACGCCATCGTCCGCGCCGGACTGCGCGCCCTGCTCGAGAGCGGCGACGAAATCACCGTTGTCGGTGAGGCGCCCACCGCCGAGGCGGCCGTCGCCTTCTGTACGACAACACCGGTCGACCTGGTGCTGATGGATCTGAGCTTCGGCCGCGGCCGCTCCGGTGTCGACGCGACCACCGAACTGCGCGCCCTGCCCACCCCGCCGAATGTCCTGGTAGTCACCAACTATGACACCGACGCCGACATCCTCGGCGCCATCGAGGCGGGTGCCTGCGGCTATATCCTGAAGGACACCCCGCCCACCGAATTGCTCGCCGCGGTCCGTTCGGCGGCCGCCGGGGAGAGTGTGCTGTCTCCCGCGGTGGCCTCCAAACTGATGACCCGCGTCCGCCGAGCCGACACCACGCTGAGCCCACGCGAGATCGAGGTGCTGCGCCTCGTGGCCGACGGCCGATCCAATCGTGAAATCGCCAAGGAGTTGTTCCTCAGCGAGACCACCGTCAAGTCCCACCTCGTGCACATCTACGCCAAACTCGGCGTCCGCTCCCGCACCTCCGCAGTAGCCCGCGCCCGCGAACAGGGCGCGATCTAGCCCGGGGTGCGTGGACGGCGGCGAGGTCGGGGGAGGGAGGGGCTCTAAGGTGTGATTCATGGCCTCACTGTCGGATCTTGATGTGCGCGAATTCCTGTCCAACGGCACCAAGACGGGGAAGGTGGCGTTTGTCGCTGCTGACGGTCGTCCGATGGTGACGCCGGTCTGGTTCGTCCTCGAGGGTGAGGAGCTGGTGTTCAACACCGGCAAGGGCTCGGCCAAGGGCAAGGCTTTCGCTCGCGATCCCAGGATCGCTGTGTGCGTTGATCTCGAGGAGTCGCCCTACGGCTCGGTCCAGATTCAGGGCACCGTCACCCTGTCCGAGGACCTCGACGAACTCGTCCGGACCGCCACCGAAATCGGCGGTCGCTATATGGGCGCCGACCGGGCCGAGGAATTCGGCAAGCGCAACGGCGTCCCGGGAGAGCTCGTGGTGCGGGTCCGGCCGACCAAAATCATCGCGCATTTCGACGCGACTGCCTGAGTTATGAGGGCCGAGGAAGCTGCCTAGACTCGGCCGCATGACCGTGCACTTCATCGGGGCCGGACCCGGCGCCGCCGACCTCCTGACGGTGCGCGCCGTGCGGCTGCTGCAGACTTCACCGGTCTGCCTGTACGCGGGCACCTATCTGGACCCGGAGGTGCTCGCGCACTGCGCGCCCGACACCGAACTGGTCGACACCCAGCATCTGGATATCGACCAGATCACCGACCACCTGGTCCGCGCGCACGAATCCGGCAAGGACGTCGCCCGGCTGTGCTCCGGTGACCCGTCGATCTACTCGGCGCTCACCGAGCAGACCCGCCGCCTCGACGCCAACCACATCCCGTGGGATGTCACCCCGGGCGTTCCCGCCTACGCTGCGGCGGCCGCCCTGCTCGGTGCCGAACTGACCGTCCCGGAACTCGTCCAATCGGTCGTGCTCACCCGAACCCAGGCCCGGTCGACGGCGATGCCCGAATCCGAGGCCTTGGCGAACTTCGCCCGCACCGGCGCGACAGTGGTTCTGCATTTGGCCATCACCAGGATCCGCACACTCGCGGCCGAACTGGTCGCCGACTACGGCGCCGACTGTCCGGCCGCGGTGGTGTACCGCGCGAGCCGGCCACAGCAGTTGATCCTGCGCGGCACCCTCACCGACATCGCCGACCAGGTCGAAGCGGCGAACCTCCGGCAGGCCGCGATCATCCTCGTCGGCCGAGCCCTCACTGGCTCCCTGTCCTGCGCGCAGTCGCATCTCTACGACCCGGCCCGGGACCGTTCATCCGCCGTCCCGTGATCTCTCGACGCCGTGTGCCGAGGTCGGTCCGACCGGCTGTGTACCGGCGCTACGCCTCTTCGCAAGGAGTGTGAGAACGGCGACAGTGGGCTAGCAAACTTGCGATGAGCCCACTGCCTGGGGTGATGTGGTATCGCTATGGACCTTGGTTGGTCGGGTGCGGTGAGCGACGGTAGATTGTCTCGGTGATCAGCAGCGGAGTTCCCGGCAAAGCCGGTCGGTGGGTATCGGGCACGGTCGGGCCTATGTAACAAGATCGGCCTGTTCGACAGATAGTGCCAATGGACTTTTTGCCTGATTGATATGAGAACTGAACCCGGTGACGCAGGCGCCACGCTTGGAAAAAGCGGGCGTCCTGTCCCGGTGTCGTCGGGGAGCGCTTGCGTGGTGTTCCAGAAGCGAGGTTACGGTTGGACCGGCTGGATTTCGGCGGAAACGGCGAAACTGAGGACGCAAATGGGGGCACTTCGCAGGCCGCTGTGGAGTACTTCCCGTTGTCGCCCGCACAGCTGGGCATCTGGTACGCGCAGCATGTAGACCCGCATGTCCCGATCAATATCGCGCAGTACCTCGAGCTTCGCGGTGATCTCGATCTCCGCGCGGTGTGGCAGGCCGCTGTCGACGCGGGGAACGAGTCGCAGTCGGGTTGGTTGCGGATCATCGAGCGCGACGGTCAGCCGATGCAGGGGGTCGACACCTCGCTGTCGACCGAGTTCGGGTATTTAGACCTGCGCGACGCCGACGACCCGCAGGCAGTGGCTGCGGAATGGATGCGGGCGGAGTACAGCCGTCCGCTGGACATCGTCAACGATCGCCTGTTCTGGAATGCCATATTGCAGCTGGAGGACCAGCGGTGGTTCGTGTTCTCCAGGATTCATCACATCGTGCTCGACGGCTTCGGCGCGATGACCTATATGAAGCGGATCGCCGAGTTGTACACGGCGGCGGTGACCGGGACGGTTGCGTCGCCCGCAAAGGTCGACAGCCTGCGAACGCTGTATGAGCAGGAGATCACCTACCGGGACAGCACTCGATTCCAGGCCGACAAAGAGCACTGGGCCCAGCGGGTAGCGGGTCTGGAGGACGGGACGAGCCTGGCCGGCCGTTCGGCGCCGCCTGCCCCGTTCAACAATGTGGCAAGCGCGGTGCTGTCGCAGGAGCAGGACACACTGCTGGCCGCGGCGGTGGCGCGGCACGACAACTCGCCCGCGGGTCTGCTGATCGCGGCGTTCGCGGGGTACTTGGCGCAATGGACCGGCGCCGAAGAAGTGATCTTGAGTCTGCCGGTGACCGCGCGAACCACCGCGGCGATGCGCCGCTCGGGTGGTGCGACGTCGAATATCGTGCCGCTGCGCATGCGCGTCGGCTTCGACACCACGGTGGCGGAGTTGCTGAAGCAGGTGCAGGTAGAGGTGTCGGGGGCACTGCGGCATCAGCGTTACCGGCATGAGGACATCCGCCGCGATGCGGCCGGTGACGGTGTGGTGACCACGGAGTTCTTCGGTCCGTGGGTCAATATCATGCTGTTCCACAACGAGGTCGTGTTCGGTGACATGGTGAGCCAGCTGAATGTGCTCTCCACCGGCAGTATCGAGGACCTCGGCGTCAATTTTTACCAGTCTGTCGCGGGCACCCGCTCGCACATCGACTTCGAGACCAACCCGAACCTCTACACCGAAACCGAAGCCACGCAGCATCATGCGCGGTTCCTCGAATTCTTCGACAGGTTCCTCGCCGCCGACGCCGATGCGAAGGTGTGGAGCCTGCAGGCCACCACCGATGCCGAGCGCACCCGCACGCTGCACGAGTGGAACGACGCCGAGCAGCCGCTGCCGGACACCACCCTGCCTGCCCTGCTCGACGCGCAGATCCCACTGACTCCCGACAAGGTCGCGCTCGATTTCGAGGGCTCGACGCTGACGTACGCGGAGTTCGCCGCGCGGGTCAACCGGCTCGCCCGGTTCCTGATCGCCGACGGCGTCGGCCCGGAATCGCTCGTCGCGCTCGGCATGCGCCGCTCGCTCGAGCTGGTCATCGGCATGCACGCGGTGTTGAAGGCCGGTGGCGCGTACGTCCCGATCGACCCGGACCATCCCGCCGATCGCACCGCCTACATCCTCGACAGCGCGGACCCGGTCTGCGTGCTCACGCTGTCCAGTGACAAGCTCGACCTGCCCGATTCGGTGCGCAGGGTCGAGATCGACACCCTCGATGTGGCCGCGTACTCCGATGCGCCGGTGACGGATTCGGATCGGCTCGCGCCGCTGCGCCCGGGCAACACCGCCTACGTCATCTACACCTCCGGCTCGACCGGCCGCCCGAAGGGCGTGGCGGTCACCCATCACGCGATCGTCAACCAGCAGTTGTGGATGCTGGACGAGTATCGGCTGACCGCCGACGATGTGTACCTGCAGAAGACCGCGACCACCTTCGACGTGTCGCTGTGGGGCTACTTCCTGCCGTTGCTCATCGGTGCGAAACTGCTCATCGCGGCCCCGGACGGGCATCGCGATCCGCTGTATGTCGCGGACATGATCGAGCGTCACGGCGTGACGGTGACCGACTTCGTCCCCTCGATGCTGACGGTCTTCGTCGCGCACGCTACCGCGGCCCAATGCGCCACGCTGCGCAATGTTTTCGTGATCGGTGAGGCGCTGCCGCCGGAGACCGCCGCGGGCTTCCGCGCGATCACCTCGGCCGGACTGCACAACCTGTACGGGCCGACCGAGGCCGCGGTGTCGGTCACCTACTGGGAGGCCACCGCCGCCGACACGGTGACGGTGCCGATCGGCATTCCGGAGTGGAATGTCGAAGTCTACGTACTGGATTCGCGATTGCGGCCCGCCGCGATCGGTGCACCCGGCGAGCTCTATCTCGGTGGACGTCAGCTGGCTCGCGGCTACCGCGGCCGCGCCGACCTGACCTCCGACCGCTTCGTTGCCAACCCGTTCGGTCTGCACGGCGACCGCATGTACCGCACCGGCGACCTGGTGCGCTGGAACTCCGTCGGCACGCTGGAATACATCGGCCGCACCGACTTCCAGGTGAAGTTCCGTGGCCAGCGCATCGAGCTCGGTGAGATCGAAACCGATCTGCTCGCCCACCCCGCGGTCAGCCAGGCCGCCGTGCTCGTTGTGGATACCGCGACCGGTCAGCAGTTGGTCGCGTATGTTGTGCCCGCGCCCGGTCATTCGATCGAGCCCACCGAATTGACCAGGTTCGCCGCTGAACAGCTGCCCAGCTACATGGTGCCTGCGGCGATCATGGTGCTGGCGGCATTCCCGCTCAACACCAGCGGCAAGCTGGACCGCAAGGCACTGCCGGAGCCGGTGTTCACCGCCGATGCCGCCGGATTCCGGGCCCCGCGCACCCAGGCCGAACAGGTCGTTGCCGGCATCTTCGCGGATGTGCTGAGCCAGGACCGGATCGGCATCGATGACAACTTCTTCGACCTCGGCGGCAACTCGCTGGTCGCCACCCAGGCGGTGTCGCGGATCGGTGCGGCGTTCGGCATCCAGCTGGGTGTGCGTGCGCTGTTCGAGACGCCGACCGTGGCAGGCATCGCCGCTCGCGCCGAAACCGCTACGCCCACCGAAGGTTCGCGGCCGGTGCTCGTCGCCCAGCAGCTGCCCGATCGGGTGCCGCTGTCGCTGGCGCAGCAGCGGATGTGGTTCATCAACCAGTTCGATCCGACGGTGCCGACCTACAACCTGCCCTTCGTGGTCCGGTTGCGCGGTCGCGTCGACGTCGATGCGCTGCACCCCGCGCTCACCGATGTGCTGGCCCGCCAGCAATCGCTGCGCACGATCTTCCCCGAATTCGGCGACAGTGCCTACCAGCAGGTGCTGCCGATCGAGGACATCGACCTCGGCCTCACCGTGCAGCCGATCGAGGAGTCCGAACTCCTCGGCGTGCTCACCGAATTCGCGTCCACCGGCTTCGATGTCTCCCGCGAGCTTCCCATCAGGGCGCGCGCCTATCAACTCACCGGCAGCTCGCGTAACGGCACCGCGGACTACGTCCTCGCGTTCGTCGTGCATCACATTGCGGCGGACGGCTTTTCGTTCGGGCCGCTGGCCCGCGATGTCGCCACCGCCTATCTGGCCCGCGCGGCCGGGGAGCCGCCTGCCTGGGCTCCGCTGCCGGTGCAGTACCGCGATTACTCCCTGTGGCAGCGCGAATTGCTCGGCGCCGAAACAGATCCCGACTCCATGGCGGCCCGCGAGATCACCTACTGGCAGGGTGCGCTCGCCGGGCTGCCCGATCAGCTCGAACTGCCCACCGACCGGCAGCGCCCGCCGGTGCAGAGTTTCCGTGGCGCCCAATTCGGTTTCGAGATCGACGCCGAACTGCACGCCCAGCTGACCGGACTGGCTCGCGCTCAGGGCGCGACCCCCTTCATGGTGCTGCACGCCTCGCTCGCGCTGCTGCTCGCCCGACTGTCCGGCACCACCGACATCGCCATCGGCACCCCCATCGCCGGACGTGGCGAGCAGGCCCTCGACGACCTGATCGGCATGTTCGTCAACACCCTCGTGCTGCGCTCGGAGGTTGAGCCCGCGCTTTCGTTCGCCGAATTGCTCGCGCGGACAAGGGAAACCGACCTCGCGGCCTTCGCCCACGCGGATGTGCCGTTCGAGCGACTCGTCGACGTACTGAACCCGACCCGTTCCCAGGCCCGGCACCCGCTGTTCCAGGTGATGCTGTCGTTCCAGGAGATGTCGCACGGCACCCTGGAACTGCCGGATCTGTCGGTCTCGGCCGAAGAGCTCGAGGTCCATATCGCGAAGTTCGACCTGCTGTGGACGATGACCGAGCAGCGGGGCGCGCAGGGCGAACCCGACGGTGTGTCGGTGGTTGTCTCCTACGCCACCGATCTGTTCGACGCCGACACGGTCTCG
Source organism: Nocardia sp. CWNU-33 (assembly GCF_046764895.1). Classification (NCBI taxonomy): domain Bacteria; kingdom Bacillati; phylum Actinomycetota; class Actinomycetes; order Mycobacteriales; family Nocardiaceae; genus Nocardia; species Nocardia sp. CWNU-33. The sequence goes on from NZ_JBKOQN010000023.1 coordinate 121,492, forward strand.
TCGTTCGCCGATCGGCTGCTGCGGATCCTGCGGCAGATCATTGTCGAGCCTGCGGCGGTCGTCGGCGATATCGAGTTGCTCGACGAGCACGAATCCCAGCTGTCGCTGGCCGACTGGCACGGCACCGTACACGAGATCGATACGGCGGCAACGATCGTCGACCTGGTCAATGCCCAGACGGCGGCGACCCCCGATGCGATCGCCGTGGTAGACCGTTCCGCCGAAGGCGCCCTGGACAATCCGGCGTCGCCCGTTGGTGAATCGCTGACCTACGCCGAATTCGGGGCCCGGGTGCACCGGCTGGCCCGCCGCCTGATCGAGGCCGGTGTCGGCCCCGACGTTCCGGTGGCGCTGGGGATCCGGCGTTCGATCGACCTGATGGCCGCGATCCATGCCGTACTCGAGGCCGGTGGCACCTATGTGCCGCTCGACCTCGATCAGCCGGCCGAACGCATCACCCACATCGTCGATACCGCCGCGCCCGCGGTAGTGCTGACCACCTCACGGGATTTGTACCGGCCCGAGGGGCTGCCGGTCCTGGTGATCGATCACATCGAGCTGTCCGAGTATGCCGATGGCCCGCTGACCGACGGCGAGCGCACCGCGCCGCTGCGGCCCGAGCACCTGGCCTACGCGATCTTCACCTCCGGCTCCACCGGTCGCCCGAAGGGCGTCGGGGTGTCGCACGCCGCGCTGATGCACCAGATGCGCTGGCTCATAACGGAATTCGGTATCAATGCCGACGACGTTGCGTTGTTCAAGACGCCGTCGACCTTCGACGCCTCGGTGTGGGAGCCGCTGGCGCCGTTGGCCACCGGCGCCCGGACGGTCATCGCGATGCCCGACGGTCATCGCGATGCCCAGTACCTTGCCGACGTCATCGCCGCGGACGGGGTGACGATCGCTTCGTTCGTGCCTTCGCTGCTGACGGTGTTCGCCACCAGCGTCGATGCCGATGCGTTGACCTCGCTGCGGACCCTGCTCGTCGGTGGTGAGGCGTTCACCAGCGATGCGGTGGATGCGTTCCGCCGGCTCGGCGTCCCCGATGTGGTGCTGGTCAACCTGTACGGCCCCACCGAGTTCACCGTCAACGCCACGCATGCGATCGCAGGCGATGAGGTGCACGGCGCGGTCCCGATCGGCCGCCCGGTCTGGAACACCCAGGCCTACGTGCTGGATTCGCGACTGCACCCGGTGCCCCCCGGCGTTGCGGGAGAGCTCTACCTTGCGGGCGTGCAGTTGGCCCGCGGGTACCTCGGCCGGGCGGATATGACGGCGGATCGCTTCGTCGTGAACCCATTCGGTCCCGATGGAACGCGCATGTACCGCACCGGTGACCTGGTGAAGCGCGACGCCGACGGTGTCATCGAATACATCGGCCGCACCGACTTCCAGGTGAAGCTGCGTGGTGTCCGCGTCGAGCTCGGTGAGGTCGAGTCCGCACTGCGGTCCTACCCCGAGGTCTCCCAGTCGGTGGCACTGGTGCGTTCGGACAACCGGCTCGGTGATCAGCTCGTCGGTTATGTCGTGCCCGTCGATGGCAGTGCAGAGGACCGCGCGGCATTCGATGTGTCCCTGCGCGCCCATCTCGCCGCTCGACTGCCGTCGTACATGGTGCCCGCCGTCATCGTGCCGATCGATGCCATTCCGCTCGGCCCGAACGGCAAGCTGGACCGGCGGGCACTGCCCGCGCCGGTATTCGAGGTCCGTGCCTTCCGCGCGCCGAGCACGCCGATCGAGGAGATCGTCGCGCAGGTGTTCGGCGAGGTGCTCGACCTGCCTCGCGTGGGTGTGGACGACGATTTCTTCGACCTCGGCGGCAACTCGCTGATCGCCACCCAGGTTGTCTCCCGCGTCGGCAACGCCCTCGATACCCGCGTGCCGGTTCGGATGCTGTTCGAGGCCCCCACGGTGGCCGCGCTCGCCGCCCGCGTGGAGTCGCAGGCCGGTGACGGTGCAGGCAAGGCGCTGGTGGTTCGGGAACGGCCGGAAGAGATTCCGCTCTCCCTCGCTCAGCAGCGCATGTGGTTCCTGAACCGGTTCGACACGCAGTCCGCGGTCAACAACATGCCGATGGCGATCCGGCTGTCCGGTGAGCTGGACGTGGCGGCGCTGCAGGTTGCCGTCATCGACGTGATCGACCGGCACGAGTCGCTGCGGACCGTATTCCCGGAGACCAACAGCGGCCCGGTACAGGTGGTTCTGGACGCGGCGCAGATCGTTCCTGACCTGACGCCCTACCGGGTCACCGAGGAGACGCTGGTCCAGCACCTGATCGACCTCGCGTCGATGGCCTTCGACGTCACCAGCGAAGTGCCGTTGCACGCCCGCTTGTTCGAGATCAGCGAGACCGAGTACGTGCTCGGCATGGTGGTGCACCACATCTCGGCCGACGGTTGGTCGATGGCTCCGCTGTCGCGCGATGTCATCGTCGCCTACGCCGCCCGCACCTCGTGGGAGGCGCCGACCTGGGCCGAATTGCCGGTCCAGTACGCGGATTACGCGTTGTGGCAGCGCGAGGTGCTCGGGTCGGAGACCGATCCGAACTCGCTGATCTCCACCCAGATCGGTTACTGGCAGCGCGAACTCGCCGACCTGCCCGACGAATTGGTGCTGCCGTGGGATCATCCGCGTCCGGCCGCCGCGTCCTATCGAGGCGGTACCTACGCGTTCGTGATCTCCGGTGAGACCCAGCGTGCACTGGTCGAACTGGGCCGCCGCTACAACTCGTCGTTGTTCATGGTCATGCACAGTGCGCTCGCCGTACTGCTCGCCCGGGCCAGCGGAACCTCCGATATCGCCATCGGCACCCCGGTGGCAGGCCGCGGTGAGGCCGCGCTCGACGACCTGATCGGTATGTTCGTCAACACGCTCGTGTTGCGGACGAACGTCGACGGCGCAACCAGTTTCGCTGACCAGCTTGCCAAGGCCAGGGAAACCGACCTGCACGCCTTTGCGCACTCGGATGTACCGTTCGAACGACTCGTCGAGGTGCTCAACCCGGCCCGTTCGCAGGCGCGCCACCCGCTGTTCCAGGTGATGCTGGCGTTCCAGAACATCAAGCAGGCGACCCTGCAGCTGCCGGGTCTTTCGGTCAACGGCATCGACTACGACGCGCAGCTGGCGAAGTTCGATCTGATGCTGACGCTGTCGGAAACCCAGGACGACCAGGGTGCCGCCGCCGGTATGTCGGCCGAGTTCTCTTATGCGCTCGACCTTTTCGACGAGGCGACCGTGGCAGGCTTCGCCAGGCAGCTCGATCGTATTCTCGCCGCCGCTATCGTCGATCCGGAAGTGCCGGTCGGCGATATCGACCTGCTCTCGCCGCAGGAGCGCGCGCAGGTGTTGGTGGATTGGAACGACACCGCACACGCGGTGCCCGCCGAAACGCTTGTCTCCCTGTTCGAGAACCAGGTTCGGCGCACCCCGGATGCCGTCGCACTGGTTTTCGAGGGCGAGCAGCTGACCTACGCCGAATTCGCGGGCAGAGCACGTCGTTTGGCGCGCAAGCTGATGGCCGATGGTGTCGGCACCGAATCGCTGGTGGCATTGGCGATCCGGCGTTCGGTCGATTTGGTCGTCGCGATTTACGCGGTGCTGGAGGCGGGCGCGGGATATGTTCCGCTCGATCCCGATCAGCCTGCCGACCGGATCGGTTATGTGCTCGACACCGCCCGTCCGGTAGCGGTCCTCACCACCGAGCGCGATGGTTTCGCCACCGAGCTGGCGCCGGTGCTGGCCATCGATACGCTCGAGCTGGATGGGTTCGACACCGTGCCGATCGCCGATTCCGAACGGGCGCAACCGGTTCGGCTGGCGAACACGGCGTATGTGATCTTCACGTCGGGTTCCACCGGCCGTCCCAAGGGCGTGGCGGTGAGCCACGGTTCGGTGGTGAACCGGCTGCTGTGGCTGCAATCGGCGCGGGTCCCGCTCGACCACACCGATGCGGTGCTGCAGAAGACCCCGCTGACGTTCGATGTCTCGGTGCCGGAGTTCTTCTGGCCGTTGCAGGTCGGCGCTCGACTGGTGGTGGCTCGCCCGGACGGCCATCAGGACCCGGCCTACATTGCCGATCTCATTCGGCGCGAGGGGATCACCTCCGCACACTTCGTGCCGTCGATGATGGCCGTTTTCGTCGCGGACCAGGGGGACGTGCCGACCCTGCGGCAGGTGTTCGCCTCTGGTGAGGCATTGCCGGTGGTGACTGCGCAGCGGATGCGCGAACTCACCGGCGCACGGTTGCACAACCTGTACGGCCCGACCGAGGCCGCGGTCGAGGTCACCTTCCACGAGGTGACCGACGCGGACACCGTGTCCGTACCGATGGGTGCCCCCGTGTGGAACACCCGCACGCTGGTGCTGGACGCCAGGCTGCATCCGGTCGCCGTAGGTGTCGCGGGTGAGCTCTATCTGGCGGGTGTTCAGCTGGCTCGCGGCTACCTGGGACGTCCGGAGCTGACGGCGGACCGATTTGTCGCCAACCCGTATGGCGCGCCCGGTGAGCGGATGTACCGCACCGGCGACTTGGTCAAGTGGACCGCGAATGCGGAGCTGGAGTACCTGGGCCGCACCGACTTCCAGGTGAAGCTGCGCGGCCTGCGCATCGAGCTCGGTGAGATCGAGGCCGCGTTGCTCGCCCTCCCCGGCGTCTCGCAGTCGGTGGTGCTGGTGCGTAGTGATGCGCACGCGGGTGATCAGCTGGTCGGTTACGTTGTCGCCGAACCGGACACCACAGTAGATATCGATGCGGCAAAGGCCGCGCTGGCCACGTCGTTGCCCGGGTACATGATCCCCGCGGCGCTGGTCGTGCTGGCCGAGTTCCCGGTCAATGCCAGTGGCAAGCTGGATCGAAAGGCATTGCCCGCGCCGGTCTTCGAGGCCAAGCGTTTCCGTGCGCCGTCCACGCCGATCGAGGAGATCGTCGCCGACGTCTTCGCCGATCTACTCGGTGTCGCCCGTGTGGGCGTCGACGACGACTTTTTCGAGCTCGGCGGCAACTCGCTGGTCGCCACCCAGGTCATCGCTCGGATCGGTGCGGCGCTGAACGCCGAGATCGGTGTCCGGGTGCTGTTCGAGGCGTCGACCGTCGCCGGGCTCGCGGCCCGGGTGGAATCGCACGCGGGGACCGGTGGCCGTGAACCGCTGACTGCGCGTACCCGTCCGGAACACCCGCCGTTGTCACTGGCACAGCAGCGGGTGTGGTTCCTCAACCGCTTCGATGCCGACTCGGCCGCCAACAACATTCCGGTGGGGGTCCGGCTGCAAGGCGCCCTGGATCTGCCCGCACTGCGTGGCGCGATCGCCGATGTGGTTGCGCGGCACGAATCGCTGCGTACCATCTACCCCTCGCACGACGGTGTCGCCTACCAGCGCGTGCTCCCGTCCACTCGGGCCGTCCCGGAACTCGACGTCGTCTCGATCGACGAGAGCGAGATGGTCGGCGCACTGCACGAATTCGTCGGTCGCGGGTTCGACGTGACCGCTCAGGCACCGGTGCGATTGCGGGCCTATCAGCTCGGCGAGCAGGACTACGTGCTCGTCGTGGTCGTGCATCACATCGCCTCCGACGGTTTCTCGATCCGCCCGCTCGTCCGCGACCTGATGACCGCCTACGTGGCGCGTACCTCTGCCGCTGAGCCCGGCTGGCCGCCGCTCGCGGTGCAGTACATCGACTTCGCGCTGTGGCAGCGTGAAACGCTGGGATCCGAAGACGATCCCACCTCGCTGATCTCCGAGCAGCTCGACTACTGGCGCGGTGCGCTGGCCGGTCTGCCCGACGAGCTGCGCCTGGCCGGTCGGCCGCGTCCTGCCGTCGCCTCCTACCAGGCGGGCACGCACCGCTTCCGGGTGCCGGGCGAACTGATCGACGAGCTGAACCGGGTCGCGCACGCGCACGGCACCACGCTGTTCATGGTGGTGCACAGCGCCTTTGCCGCATTGCTCGCGCGGCTGAGCGGATCCGACGACATCGCCATCGGCATCCCGGTGGCAGGTCGTGGCGACCAGGCGCTCGACGACCTGGTCGGCATGTTCGTGAACACCCTCGTGCTGCGCGCGCAGGTTGATTCGACGGCCTCGTTCGCCGATCTGCTCGCCCAGGTGCGTGAGCGGGACCTGCAGGCCTTCGCGCATACGGACGTGCCGTTCGAGCGGCTGGTCGAGGTGCTCAACCCGGCCCGCTCGCAGGCTCGCCACCCGTTGTTCCAGGTGATGTTGACCTTCCAGAATCTCGGTCGCACCTCGCTGGAACTGCCCGGCCTCACGGTGTCCGAGCTGGGTATCGACGCGCCGTCGGCCAAGTTCGACATGCAGCTCACGCTGAGCGAGGTGCCCGGCGGCAGCGCCGAGATGGACGCGGAACTGGTCTACGCCACCGACCTTTTCGATGCCGCGTTCGCGAATACCTTTGCCGAGCGCTTCGTTCGGGTGCTGCGCAGCGTCGCCGGCGAACCGTCGATCACGGTCGGCGATATCGAGGTGCTCGATCCGTCCGAGCGCTCGCTCGTGCTCGAGCAGTGGAACGCCACCGAATTCGCGGTCGACGCGGCGCTGACCTCGCCGGTGGGCGATGCGGCCGCGACGCTGGTCTCGCTGTTCGAAGCCCAGGTGGCGCGGACGCCCGACGAATACGCCGTCACGTTCGAGGGGACAAGTCTGTCCTACGCCGAGTTCGCCGAGCGGGTGCACCAGCTGGCGCGCTGGCTCAAGCTCAACGGTGTCGGCCCGGAATCGTATGTGGCACTCGGCATGCGGCGCTCCATCGATCTTGTCGTCGGCATGTACGCGATCAACGCCGCCGGTGGTGCGTACGTGCCGCTGGATCCGGATCATCCGGCCGAGCGCATCGATTACATCCTCGACACCGCGCGCCCGGTGTGCGTGCTCACCTCGGGCACGGATCTGGAAACCACTGTCTCGCAGCAGGTTCGGATCGATGAGCTCGATCTGTCCGGCTTCTCCGCCGAGCCGCTGACCGACGCGGATCGGCACCGGCCGCTGCGGCCGGCCAACACCGCGTACGTCATCTTCACTTCCGGTTCGACCGGACGCCCCAAGGGTGTTGCGGTCTCGCACGCGGCGATCGTCAACCGGCTGGTGTGGATGCATGCCGAATACGGTCTCGCCGCCGATGATGTGGTGGCGCAGAAGACGCCCGCCACCTTCGACGTGTCGGTGTGGGAATTCTTCTGGCCGTTGCAGGTCGGTGCGCGCCTTGTCATCGCGAAGCCGGACGGCCACCGCGATCCGGCCTACCTCGCCCAGCTGATCACCGACGAGCAGATCACCACGGTGCACTTCGTGCCGTCGATGCTCTCGGTATTTGTCGCCGAGGCGCGTGCAGCCGAATGCACAAGCCTGCGTAATGTTTTCGCCTCCGGTGAGGCGTTGCCCGCGGTGACCGCGCAGCGGTTGCGTGAGCTGACCGGCGCCAGGCTGCACAACCTCTACGGCCCGACCGAGGCCGCCGTCGACGTGACCTTCCACGAGGTCACCGACGCCGACACCACGTCGGTGCCAATCGGTGCCCCGGTGTTCAACACCCGGGTCTACGTGCTGGATTCGCGGCTGCAACCGGTTCCGGTCGGTGTTCCCGGCGAGCTGTACCTGGCGGGCGCGCAGCTGGCGCACGGGTATGTGGCACGCCCGGACCTGACCACCGAGCGTTTCCTCGCCGACCCGTTCGGCACGGCCGAACGCATGTATCGCACCGGTGACCTGGTGGCCTGGACCGCCGGCGGTGAGCTGGAGTACCTGGGCCGCACCGACTTCCAGGTGAAGCTGCGTGGTCTGCGCATCGAGCTCGGCGAGATCGAATCGGAGCTCACGGCGCTGCCGAACATCGCACAGGCCGTTGTGCTGGTGCGCACCGACGAGCGGACCGGCGATCAGCTGGTCGCCTACCTCATCGCCGCCGCACGCGAGACCGTGGACATCGACGCGGTGAAGATCGCGCTCGGCGGGCGGCTGCCCGCCTACATGGTCCCGTCGGCCTATCTGGTCCTCGACGCGTTCCCGCTCAATGCTTCCGGCAAGCTGGATCGTAAGGCGCTGCCCGCGCCGACGTTCGCGGCCAAGGTGTTCCGCGCGCCGAGCACGCCGGTGCAGGAGATCGTCGCGAGCACCTTCGCCGAGGTCCTCGGCCTCGACCGCGTCGGCCTCGACGACGACTTCTTCGACCTCGGCGGCAACTCGCTGGTCGCCACCCAGGTGGCGGCCCGACTGGGCGAGGCGCTGGACGCGCAGATCCCGGTGCGCGTGCTGTTCGAGGCATCCAATGTCGCCGCGCTGGCTTCGCGGGTGGAATCGGCTGCCGGACAAGGCGGCCGGGCGCCGCTGGTGGCGCAGCCGCGGCCCGAGCTGGTTCCGCTTTCGCTCGCGCAGCAGCGCATGTGGTTCCTCAACCGCTTCGACAATCGCACGGCCGTCAACAACATCCCGGTGGCCATCCGGCTGACCGGCGCGTTGGACACCGGCGCACTCAACGCCGCCATCGCCGACGTGCTGGCGCGCCACGAGGCGCTGCGCACCGTGTACCCCGAGGTGGAGGGCACCGGCTACCAGCGCATCCTGACCGTCGACGAGGTGCGTTTCGAACTCGCACCCGAGCCGGTGACGGCTGCAGCGCTGCCCGCGCGCATCGTCGAGCTCGCAAGTGTGCACTTCGATGTGACCAGCGCGATTCCGTTCCGGGCCGCGTTGCTGTCGCTGGATGCGCGCAACCACGTCGTCGTGTTCGTCATGCATCACATCAGCGCCGACGGATTCTCGCTGCGTCCGCTGCTGCGCGATGTAGTGGTGGCCTACAGCGAGCGGACCAGGGGCGAGGCCCCCGTCTGGGCCCCGCTCGAGGTGCAATACGCCGACTACGCGCTGTGGCAGCGCGAGGTGCTCGGCAGTGCGGACGATCCGGAGTCGGTCGCGGCCGCCCAGATTGCCTACTGGACCGAGCAATTGCGTGATCTGCCCGATCAGATCGAGCTGCCCGCCGACCGGCCGCGGCCGGAGATCGCCACCAATGCCGGTGGCATGCACAACTTCTCGGTCGACGCCGAGCTGCACACGGCATTGACGGAGGTGGGCCGTGCCCACGGCGCCACCCTGTTCATGGTGGTGCACGCCGCGCTCGCCGCCTGGGCGGCCCGGCTGTCCAACAGCACCGACATCGCCATCGGCACCCCGATCGCCGGACGTGGCGAACGCGCGCTCGACGACCTGGTCGGCATGTTCGTCAACACGCTGGTGCTGCGCAACGAGGTCGACCCGGGCGCGAAGTTCAGCGGCCTGCTCGAGCAGGTGCGTCGCACCGACCTCACGGCCTTCGCCAACGCGGACGTGCCCTTCGAGCGGCTCGTCGATGTCATCAGCCCGGCTCGCTCACAGGCGCATCACCCGCTGTTCCAGGTCGCGCTGACTTTCGAGGCGGCCTCGGCCGCCGAGATGGGCACCGTCACGCTGCCCGGGCTCGAACTCGACGTGGTCGAATTCGATGCGGGCACTGCGAAGTTCGACGTGCAGCTGACCGTGGGCGAGGCGGCCGACGGCGCGCTGAACCTGTCCTGGAACTACGCGACCGAGCTCTTCGATCCGGAGACGGTGGCCTCGTTCGCCGACCGCCTGGTGCGAATCCTGCAGAGCGTTGCCGAAGACCCGGCGATCATCCTCGGCGATATCGACCTGCTCGGTGAGGCCGAGCGGCTCGATGTGTCGCAGCGCTGGGTGTCCTCGGGCGTCGACGGTGGCGCAGGCCGGTTCGCCGAGCCGGACGCCACCCTGGCCGGGCTGTTCGATGCGGCCGCGCTGGCGCATCCGCAACGCACGGCGGCGAAGTTCGGCGCCGACGCCCTGACCTATGCCGAGTTGGATCGGCGTGCGAATGTGTTGGCGCGCAGGCTGATCGCTGATGGTGCGGGACCGGAGTCGCTGGTTGCGGTGATTCTGCCGCGGTCGCTGGATCTGGTTGTCGCGTTGTTGGCTGTGGTGAAGACGGGCGCGGGGTATGTGCCGGTGGACCCGACCTATCCGGCTGATCGCATCGCTTATGTGTTGTCGGATTCGCGTCCGACGAGTGTGATCGTCGATTCGACGGTCGAGGTCGCGGTGCCCGAAGGCCTGCCGACCGTGGTGGTGGACGGGTTCGCCGTCGAGACCGGCAATATCGAAGACGCCGACGATGCACCGATCACCGATGCGGACCGCAATGCGCCGTTGACTCCGGACAGCGTCGCGTACGTGATCTACACCTCCGGCTCGACGGGTCGCCCGAAGGGTGTTGCGGTTGCGCATCGGAATGTGGTGCGGCTGTTCGCCAACACCGATGCCGACTTCGGTTTCGGGCCGGATGATGTGTGGACTTTGT
>NZ_JBKOQN010000024.1:0-131221 GCF_046764895.1 Nocardia sp. CWNU-33
GGTGCTGTTGCCGAACAGCTGTGAGCGGCCGGGCCCGAAGTCGGTGAGCGCCGCGACGAACTGCTCGGGCGTCGAGGTCGTCGTCTCCTTGAAGTGAATGGTGGACATGTTCGCTCCTTGTGTTTCGGCGGTGATGGGTGTTGTTCCTTCGTCGACGACGTTCCCGCCGCAGAGCGACGGCGGCCGCTGCGATTAGACCGGGAACGTCACGCCGGTCAATTTCTCCGAGACCGTCCACAAGCGTTGCTGGATCGCTGTGTCATGCGATTGTGGACTCGATTCGACGATTTTCGGATAGCCGCGGGTCTCCAAGAATCCACCTGGTCCGTAGTACTGACCGCCGAGCACGTCGGGGTCGGTGGCCGCGCGGAGTATCGACAAGGCACCCATCGCCGGGCTCTGCGTGGCGATGGGTGCGATAACAGGCACGAGCGCACGCAGCGCAGCCGGCATGTTGCGCATCAAGTCGGTGTTGGCGGCACCAGGGTGAGCCGCGACCGCGATCGTCTCGCCGGTGCCGGACAGGCGACGTTGCAGCTCGTAGGTGAACATCAGATTCGCCAGCTTGGACTGGCCGTACGCCGCCACCCGGTTATAGGACCGTTCCCCTTGCAAATCGTCGAAGTTGATCCGCGCCCGGATGCGATGGCCGACGCTGCTGACCGTGACTACCCGCGAGCCCGGTACCGGCAGCATTCTGTCGAGCAACAGCCCCGTGAGCGCGAAGTGTCCCAAATGATTCGTGCCGAATTGCAGCTCGAACCCGTCGCTGGTGATCTGCCTCGGCGTGTACATCACCCCAGCGTTGTTGACCAACAGATCGATCGTGGAATACGCGGACCTGAGCTGTTCGGCAGCATTGCGCACGGATTCCAACGAGGTTAGATCGAGCTGTTGAACGGTGGTGTCCGCGCCTGGGACTACAGCGGCAATACGGTCCGCGGCATATTTACCCTTGTCTACATCGCGCACTGCCAACACCACCGACGCGCCGTGCGCCGCAAGTGCCCGAGCGGCCTCGAACCCGAGTCCGCTATTGGCGCCGGTGACGATCGCCAGTCGGCCCTTCTGAACTGGTATGTCTTGCTCCGTCCACCTGTTCGCCATATTTTCCTCCCAAAGATCGGTCGGTCCGTCGGTTCACCCGACGAGCCCGGCGAGGGGCGAGACTTATATCCCCACCGTCGCGCTCCCGGTGCAGTTGCGCAAGGGGCGGCAACCGCCACGCACGCGTGCACGACACATCGCCGTGGTCATCGGTGTCCTGGCTCAATTAGGAGCGGGACGATGTCGAGTGAGCTCAGATGTTCGGGATCGGCGACGATATCGATGGCAGTGATCCGTGTGCCGGTGACGGTGACGTCGAGTACCAGCGCCGCACGACCAGGCGGTGTGTTGAGGATGCCGATGCGGCCGTCGATGAGCGCGATCCGCGCGTATCTGGCCCGCTCGGCGAAGGCGCGCGCCCCCCGTGCGACAGCCGTCGCGCCTCGCACCTCCAGCGGGTGGTGTGTCGGGGCCACGGTGGCGTCGACGTGCAGCACGACGTCGGGGTCGAGGACCGTGAGTAGGTCTTCGAAGTCACCGCTGCGTGCAGCGACGAGGAAGGCTTCGACGATGCGCCTGCGACGGGCTTGATCCGAGTCGAGGACAGGATCAGCTCCGCGGACCCGGCGGCGAGCACGAGAGGCCAGCTGGGCGGCCGCGTTCACCGAGCGGCCCAGAATCGGCGCGATCTCGGCCAACGGGACATCGAACAGGTCGTGGAGCACGAAGGTAACGCGCTCGGCCGGCGTGAGTGTCTCGATGACCGTGAGCAACGCCAACCCGACCGAATCGGCGACGATCGCCTCATGCTCGGGGTCCGTGCCGGTGCCGGGTGCGGGCTGACCCGGTTCGGGTGTCTGCAGTCCCGACGGTTCTTCACGCCGGGTGCTGCGAGCGCGGAGCATGTCCAAGCACACCCGCCCGACGACGGTGGTCAGCCAGCCGGTCAAGTTGTCCACGTGGTCGGTGTCGGCGCGGTCGAGCCGCAACCAGGCTTGCTGGACGGCATCGTCGGCCTCGCTGAGCGAGCCCAGCATCCGGTAGGCGACCGACCGCAGGTGGCCGCGGTTGCGTTCGAACCGTTCGGCAAGCAAGTCCCTGTCGTCCATCTGTCACCTCCGACGCCACTGTCATCTTCCTCCGCCGTCATTCGTCATAGATATGACGGAAGCAATCGGCCTCGGATGTCATCGCCGAGGCCGATCACCGAGGAGGAACCACTGCCATGCTCGAGAACTCGCGCCCGATGAAGCAGACAGCAGTCGAGCTGGGCGGCGAGCTCGACCGGGAGGCGGCTGCGTCGGCGCTGGACCCGCGGCGCTGGCTCGCGCTGGTCGTGATGCTGGTCGCCGGGTTCATGGATCTGCTCGACGTCACCATCGTCAATGTGGCGATCCCGAGCATGCTCGAGGACCTGGAAGCCGCCTACGCCCAGATGGAATGGGTCCTCGCCGGCTACGTGCTCGGGTTCGCAGCGCTGTTGATCACCGGCGGCCGGCTCGGTGACATCTATGGCCGCAAACCCGTATTCCTGATCGGCGTCGCCGGGTTCACCCTCGCGTCGGGACTGTGCGCCGCCGCCGACCCGGCCATGCTCATCTCGTCGCGGCTGTTGCAGGGCGCGATGGCAGGGCTGATGGTTCCGCAGATTTTGGCCATCGTGCACGTCAGCTTTCCCGCGAACGAGCGGGGCAAGGCGCTGGGCATTTGGGGTGGGGTGCTGGGCTCGGCGTCGGTGGCCGGGCTGGTCCTAGGTGGCGCGCTGCTGCAGTGGGATCTTTTCGGTTGGGGGTGGCGCCCGATATTCCTTATCAACGTTCCGGTGGGCATCTGCGCGCTGGTCGCGGCGTGGTTGCTGGTCCGCGACTCGCGGTCACCGGCCGCGTCCCGGCTCGACTCGGTCGGGTCGCGCTCGCCACGACTGCCGTCGTCATGGTCGTCTATCCCCTGACCGAGGGACGCAGTCTGGGCTGGCCCGCATGGACAATTGGGCTGATGACCGCAGGGGTGATGCTGCTCGGCGTGTTCGTCGTCTACGAGGGCCGGCGCACCCGCACCGTCGGGTCACCGTTGATGGCGCTCGCCCTGTTCCGAATACGGGCCTTCTCGACGGGCATGACGACGTGGGCGATCTTCTGGGTCGCGCTCGGTGGCTTCTTCTTCGTGTGGACGCTCTATATGCAGGTCGGCCTGGGCTGGACACCCCTGCGGGCCGGGCTGACCGCCGCCCCGTTCGCCGTGGCCGCGGCCGCCGGATCCGGGCTGTCGGTGCAAGTGTTCGTGCCCCGGGCCGGGCGCCGGGTCCTCGCGACCGGTGCCCTGGTCAACGCCGCCGGGTTCGCCGGCTACATCTGGGTGGCCATCCATTACGGACCCGCAATCACCTCCTGGCAGATGATCATCCCTCTGACGATCTCCGGTTTCGGATTCGGTCTGGTCGTCGCCCCGATGGTCGACCTGATCCTCACCGGCGTCCCCGCACCCGACGCGGGATCGGCATCCGGAACGTTGAGCACCGTCCAACAGGTAGGGATGGCCCTCGGGATCGCCCTGGCAGGCATCGTGCTCTTCACGCAGCTCGCCGACGACTCCGGACGCGGCGTCAGCGCCGTCACCCCCGCCCTGCATCAGCAACTCACCTCGGCCGGTGTGCCGACTGCGGATCAGGATGCCGTTATCGCGGGGTTCCGCGTCTGCGTCCGCGACAGGTCCGCCGCGACCGATCCCCCCCAAATCCCCGAGAGCTGCAGGGCCCGCCCTGACACGCCGCCTGCGGTGCAGCGCATCCTGATCATCGCCGGCCCGCAAGCCAACGCCCACAATTTCGCCCACGCGTTCGGCTACACCCTCTGGTACGGGGTGGGCACCATGATCGCGGTCTTCCTCGGCATCTTCGGGCTGCCGCATCAGATGCGGCGAACAGACCTCTCCGAACAACTGGCCTCGACCGCTGCATGACGGGGTTCCGGTAGTAATCGTGCGGAAAACAACGACAATGGCTTGACCAGCGGCGATGTCGGGCTTTCGGTTTGAGCTGCGGGACATCGTGATTGGTGCTTGGCTTGGCTGCCGATGAGGTTGGTCGGTGTGCTGGAGGTCGGGTTTCGTGGCGATACAGGTGTTCGCGGACGAGGAGTTGGCACGTCTGCGGGAGTTTCCGGAGATCAGCCGCGAGGAGTTGTTCCGGTTCTTCACGCTCACCCCGGCCGATATCGCATTCCTCACGCCCGGCCGCGGGCGCGGCCCGGCGGAGCGACTCGGACTTGCTGCCGCACTCTGCACGCTGCCATGGCTCGGATTTGTGCCGGACAGGGTGGCCGCCGCGCCACCGGTGGCGGTCGCGCGTCTGGCGGAGCAGTTGAAAGTCGATGCGTCGCTGATCCGTTCGTACGGTAAGCGGGCGCAGACGCGCACCGAGCATCTGCGGTTGGCGGCCCAGTATTTGGGGTGGCGGCCGGCGGGGACGATGGAGTTGAAGGAGCTCGACGAGTTCTTGCTGGCGCGGGCGATGGAGCATGATTCGCCGACGTTGTTGTTCCGGTTGGGGTGTGAGTATCTGCTCTCGGGGCGGGTGATCCGGCCCAGTCCCGACACTGTTGTTCGTCGCGTCGTGCATGCGCGCGAGCGGGCACAGCGCGAGACCTACGACCGGTTGGCGCACGTACTGACTCCGCAACGGTGCTCGGAGTTGGACGGTTTGCTGGTCACCGATGCGTCGATCCGGATGTCGCGGTTGCGGTGGCTGTCGACCGGGCCGGTGGAGGCGTCGGCGGCTGCGGTGCGCAACGAGGTCGAAAAGCTGGGATTTGTGCGCGGCCTGGGTGCGGACACCTTGGATATGTCGGTGCTCCCGGCGGAGCGCCGTCGATTTCTGGCCGCGCTGGGCCGCCGTCTGACCGGTCAAGCCCTGGAGCGGCGCGATCCGCAGCGGCGGTATCCGATCTTGTTGACGGTGTTGGCGCAGTCGGCCGCCGAGGTGCTCGACGAGGTGGTGGCGTTGTTCGATCAGTCGCTGTCGGCGAAGTTCAGTGCTGCCGAGAACCGGATGCGTGAGGAACTGGCCGAGCGCGGCAAGACCGGAGAAGACCGGCAAGCGCTGCTGGATGAGCTGCTGGCGATCATTATCGACCCGCAGATCCCCGACGAGGATGTCGGTGGATTGATCCGGGGCGAGGGCATCGGGTGGGAGCGGTTGCGGGCGGCGAAAGCCCAAGCCCGCCCGCGGTTGCCGCGCGATCATGGACATCTGGCCGCTCTCGATACCTCGTATTCGTATCTGCGGAAGTTCACTCCGGCGGTGTTGTCGGCGGTGCGGTTCGCTGGCGGTACCGCGTCGACGGAGTTGCTGGTCGCGGTGAACATGCTGCGCGAGCTCAACGCGACTGGTCGCCGGAAGGTGTTCGACGACGCGCCGACGGGATTTGTGCCGACCAAGTGGCGCGGCTATCTCGACGAAGCGCGCAAGACCGGGAACACCGTCGGCTACCGGCACTATTGGGAGCTGTGCGTGCTGCTCGGGTTGCGGGACGGGCTGCGCACCGGGGACGTGTTCGTACCCGGATCCCGCCGCTACGCCGACCCTGCGGCCTACCTGCTCACCGGTGAACAGTGGGAACCCCAGCGCGCCGAATTCTGCCGCCTGGTCGACAAACCTGCCGACCCGGCCTGTGCATTGGCCGCGCTCACCGACGAGTGGCAGGAGGCGGTCGGCGAGCTCGAGCAGATGCTCGCCACCGGCGACGGGCAGGTGCGCCTGGATGAGGCCGGTGATCTGGTGATCTCACCGCTGACCGCCGAAGACATCCCGACCGAGGCCATCGCGTTGAAGGCCGAGCTGACCGAGATGTTGCCGTTCGCGCCGATCGTGTCGCTGCTGATCGAGTTAGACAAACGCACCGGCTACCTGGACTGCTTCACCCACGCGGGCGGCAAACACGCCCGCAGTCCGGAGCTGAAACGCAACCTCATCGCGGTGCTGCTGGCCTCGTCGACCAATCTGGGGTTGACCCGCATGTCTGAAGCGTCCGGGATCTCCTACGACATCCTGGCGTGGACGGAGGAATGGTATGTGCGGGAGGAGACGCTGCGGGCAGCGAACCTGGCGCTCATCGGCTACCACCAAAGACTGCCGCTGACAGCGGCTTTCGGCACCGGCACCCTGTCCTCCTCGGACGGGCAGCGGTTTCCGACGCGCGGCAAATCGGTCACCGCGCGTACAGTGCCACAATTCTTTGCTGACCAGGGCTTGTCGACTTATACCCATGTCACCGATCAGCACACCATCTATGGCACCAAGGTGATCGTCACCACCCGGCGCGAAGCCCACTACGTACTCGATGAGATCCTCGGTAACGCAACCGATCTGCCGATCACCGAGCATGCGACAGACACTCACGGGGTGACCCTGGTGAACTTTGCGTTGTTCGACCTGCTCGGGATGCAGCTCTCCCCGCGGATCCGGGACCTGGGCAAGATCACCCTCTACCGGCCGTCGCAGCGCGCCGAGGTCGAGGCACGGTTCCCGCACGCGGGACCGCTGCTGACCCGCAAGCTGAACCTGGACCTGATCGCCGAACACTACGACGACCTGCTGCGGCTGGCCGGATCGCTGAAATTCGGCCACGCCACCGCATCCCTGCTGGTTGGCAAGCTGTCGGCATCGGGTCGCCAGAATGCCCTCGCGGCGGCGCTCAAGGAATACGGTGCCATGCGCCGCACCATCTACGCCTGTCGGTATCTGACCGATCCGGACTACCGGCGCAAGATCTCTCGTCAGCTCAACAAGGGCGAATCCATCCATGCACTGAAACGTGGCCTCATCTACGCCCACGAAGGGGCCTTCCACGCCCGTCATCTGGAAGCCCAGACCGAACAAGCCTGGTGCCTGACCCTGGCCACCAACGCGGTAATCGCCTGGACCACAGAGTATTACGGGCTCGCGGTAGACCAGATGCGCCGTCAGGGCCGCCGCATAGACGCCGATGTGCTGGCCCACATCTCGCCCGCGCACAGCGAGAACATCAATTTCTTCGGCGCGATCGAGGTCGACATCGACGCCGAGCTGGCCGCGCTCGGCCCGACCGGGTACCGGCCGCTGCGCGTGCGCGACACTGTTCTGACAACCCGTGCTGGGGTCGGCCGGGCGGCGCCACCCCATCAGGCACCCAGCCGCGATGAAAGGCCTTGCCGACCTCGCCGACCCGCACAGCTATCCACGATCTGGAATTGACTCGGTAGTGCCGGTCGAGCTCGTTTCGGGTTTCGTGTAGAGGACCTCGCGGCCCTGCGCTGCGGCGCGCAGGATGCTTTCGCTGATGAAGTCGCTGAAGCGGGCCATGTTCTCGAGGCGGGTGGCGGCCGGGGTGCCGCGGCCGTAGATGTCGACGCCTTGACGGGTGATCTCGGCGACCTTGGCGAGGCCACGGGCGCTCTCGATCGTCGACTGATACCAGACGTTGTCATCGACGATGTAGCGCTCGCGACGGCGTTCGTCGCGTTCGCGCCGGACCAGGCCCTGGCTTTCGAGGAACGCGATCGCCTTCGAGATCGAGGCCGGGGTGACCTGGAGGCGCGCGACGAGTTCGGACACGGTGGAACTGCCCGTGTCGGCAGTGAAAAGGCAGGTCAACACCCGGGCCATCATGGTGGGCATGCCCTGTGCCATGAGCAGGGTGGTGAACGTCTCCTCGTAGGCGCGCATGGCCTCGACATCGCGTCCGTGCGCTTGCGCCGGTGTTCGCTGCCCTCGGGGCGCGGCCTGGCGGCGCTGGTGCGCGCGGCGTTCGGTGGCGCGATGGGCCAGATCGGCGCGGTAGGCAGTCGGGCCGCCGTTGCGCATCACCTCCCGCGTGATCGTCGAGGTCGGCCGATCGAGGCGCCGGGCGATCTGGGCATAAGGGAGATTGTCGGCCAGTCCCAGTGCGATCTGGCGGCGTTCGGCCTGGGTGAGCCTGCCTCCCGACATCGCGACCTCCTTGGTGAATCCGTCGTGGCGGTCCGAGGTCCCGACTGTAGCGTCCAGTCCCCATTCAACGCAACGAACAAAGAACGGTTTCGTTGCGTTAGATCTACTGCTTTCGCAACAGTTTATGCGCATTTAGCTGGATTGACCCATATTCTACGCAACGTTTATGTTGCTGAAGAATGGAATGCAACATAGCGTTTGCGATGTCAGAAACAACAAACCAGTACCGGAGAGAACGATGCAGACCTTCGACACCCCCACCCCGATCACCGCCGTCCTGGACATCCCGGCCGGACGCATCCAGGTCATCGCCTCAGACCGCACCGACACCACCGTCGAGGTCACACCCGCCAACCCCGCCAAGAGCCGCGACACCAAGGTCGCCGACCGCACCACCGTCACCTACACCGAGGGCGTCCTGCGGATCACGGCCTCGACCCCGGGCAACCAGCTCTTCGGCCCCTCCGGATCCCTGGAGATCACCGTGCAACTGCCCGCCGGCTCCCATATCGAGGCCACCGCGGCCGGCAGCGAACTGCGCGGCGTCGGACGCCTCGGCGAGGTCGCCTTCGACGGTGCCGCACAGACCAAGATCGACGAGGCCGCGAGTGTCCGCCTCGCCGCGGTCGACGGCGACGTCGAGGTCGGCCGCCTCACCGGCCCGGCGGACATCAGCACCACGCGGGGCGATATCCAGATCGCCGAGGCCGTGCGCGGCACGGTTGTGCTCCGCACCCAGTCCGGCACCATTTCGGTCGCCGCCGCTGCCGGGGTCTCGGCCGCACTGGACGCGGACACCATCCACGGCCGAGTCAGCAACGCCCTGAAGAACGACGGCACGGCCGAACTCGACATCCGGGCCACCACCTCCCGCGGCGACATCATCGCCCGCAGCCTCTAAAAGGACCAGAACCCAGACACGACCAGGAGCAGACCCATGACGAACAACCGCACCCACCCGACCGATACGACCTGGACCGGCATGGTGCCCGTCGATGACACCACCCTGGCCGTCACCGACACCGGCGGCCCCGGCATCCCGGTGCTCTATGTCAACGGCCACGTCGCCACCCAGAAGAACTGGCGGCACGTGATCGCCGATCTCGGGCCGGAATGGCGCCACATCACCTACGACATGCGGGCCCGCGGCAAGTCAGGGACCTCGGCGGACTACTCGTTCGAAACCAACGTCGCCGATGTCGACGCCGTGCTCGCGGCCAGGGGTGTGGAGCGTGCGCTGGTAATCGGCTGGTCCTACGGCGCATTCGTCGCCGCACACTTCGCCAGCCGCAACCCCGACCGCACCGTGGGCGCGGTCCTGGTCGAGGGCGCCCAACCGCACGACTGGATCGACGAGGTCGATATCGAGGCGATGCGGAAACTGTGGCGACGGCTGGGCTGGATGATGCCGCTGATGCGCGCGATGGGTATGGGCGCGCGGATGACCGCCGAACAGATGGCCGACAGCAATATCGAGGCCGGCGAGATCGCCCGCGAACGAGTACTGGGTCCGGTGATGGACAACATCACTGTCCCGACCCGGTATGTGAACGCTTCGGGATCCTCGTTCGGCAGCAAGGGCGATTCGCAGGAACGCATCCGCGCCAGCCTGCACAAGGTGGTCGAACGCAACCCGAACATCACCATCCACGCGAAAGTCCCCAGCAACCACGGCAACATCCTGCGCAAGGACTACCGCACCGTCGCCCAAGCCGTCCGCGAGGTCGCCGGGCCCGAGGGCGGGCAGCACTGAAGACGAGACCAGCGAACTCGGTCAGCCAGGCAGCACGTGTGCCGGTGTCACGATGAAAATTGTGACACCGGCACAGTTGGTCGACGGCCCGGCGTCCGAAGCTGTTCCGTTAAGCGACCGGTGAACGGAACACCCCGTCGCGCGGCTCGGAGCCCCGGTCACGAGTGTTCCGTAGAGGTGTTCCGGGAACCGTCCCGGTCAACCCCCGCTATCCGGAACAATTCGACCATGGGTGAGCCATTTCGGGTGGGGTACTGCCGCTGCTCCACCGACGAGCAGGACATCGAGATCCAGACCGATCAACTGCTCGCGCTCGGAGTACCGCGCGAACGGATCTTCATCGATCGAGGCTTCTCCGGCACGACACGCAAGAACCGCACCGGACTCGATAACGCGCTCGCCGCGGTCACCTCGGCCGCCGCGGCCATCACCGGGCGGCAGGTGGTGCTGACGACAACGAAGTTCGACCGGTTCGCGCGGAACATGGCCGAAGCCGGGGAGATCCTGACCGGTCTGCGTTAGCGCAACGTGCTGTTCGGGCTCGGCACCTCGATCTACGACTGGCACGACCCGTTCGGCAAGCTCTTCCTGCAAACCCTCGCCATGGTCGCCGAGTTCGAGGCGAACCTGAACCACCTGCGCACCCGCGAGGGCATGGCCAAGGCCCGCGCGAAAGGCCGCCTCAAGGGCAAACAGCCGAAACTGCCTCTCGCAGCACGGAAAACGATCCACCGCCGTTACCACGACCCCGACGACGACGCGAGCCTGGCCGACCTCGCCGAGGAATACAGCGTCGGCCGCTCCACCATCCACCGCATCATCAGCGGCACCGCACCACGGGCATAGCGCCCACGGCGTTCATCTACCCGGTACTGGACACCCCGAACCACTCGACATCACCGCTGGTCAAGGCATTGTCGTTGTTTTCCGCACGATTACTACCGGAACCCCATGACACGACCGTTGTCCGCCATGTCGGCCTTCCGGAGAATCTTGCTCGGCCCGCCAAGGGAATCGACGATGAATTTCGACTCCTTGTGCGTTCAGGAGCAGCGGGGCTACGCGATATCCTTCGTTCTTCAACGGCTACTACTGGAACCTGTATCGGTGTTCTGAAGTGTCAGTGGGACGCGATGGGTCCCAGCGGACGCAACGACCAAGGCATCGCCTCGATCGGGACTGTCGCAACAGACCTGTCCATCCGGCTCGTCTTGGATCCGGTCGTGAATTCGGGATCGGTCCCCATAATGACGCGGCCTTCGCTGTTGACCAGCACTACTCGCTGACCGGATGCCTGGAATCGCGGAAGCAAGACCTCCTCGATCGCGGCGACCGGTACGTCGGCCCCGGCAATTCCGAGGAATGTTCCCGATGTGGTCGTGACCGGTATCGAGAATGTGCAAACATACTGATCGGAGCACGCGTAATCGAGGTGCGGCCCCTGCACCCATCGCCGACCCTGCTCGCGCGGAATCGTGAACCAGTCCATTCCGGTGTAGTCGTAGAAGTATTCGCTATCGGGATTCAGTTCCAGCAGCAGGCGTTGCGCGTCCGGAAGCCACCATTCCAGGTGACGGGGGCGATCAGCGAGAACGCTGTCGGCCATCACTACGCCTGCGCCGGTGAACAGCTTTCCGCGCCGCTCGAGCTCACCGGCAATAGTCTCGCGCAGCGGTGCCAGGTCAGTCGACTGGGGAGCGGACCGCAGATTCTCGGTGAGACCACCCCACAAGATTGTCAGTGCGGTTCCGATAGTTTCCAGCGACAGGTAGATCTCGTCGACCAGTTTTGCGACGGAACTAGCGAGCAACTCGACGGTCGCCGGGGCCGGAAAGCTATCGGTGTCCCTCATCAATCACTGAGCTCCAAGCGTAGGGCGACGAGACGGCGGATGCGTGATTCCGTATGCGATTCTGCCAGTTCTCTCGCCTGGGCATCGTCTTCTCGTTCGATCGCGTCCACCAGGTCATGATGGGAGGCCGCCTCAGCTGCCGGCTCCAGTTTCAGCCGCGGCAGCCAGAGCAAGGCGGAGAGTTCTGCTTGCAGACCGACCTCGGCGCGGGTCAGCCGGGTTGACTGCGCACACACCGCCATCTCGATATGAAAGCGGCTGTCGGCTTGGCGTGCCGCGACAAGTTCGGTGCTGTCCTTCAGCCGGTCGGTCAGGGTGCGGAGCCGAACTATGTCGGCCCGCACCCCGCGGCGTGCGGCAAACACAGCAACCGCTCCGGTGACGGCGAAGTGCTCGTCCCCCAGATCACGCAGCTCCTGGATGCTCATCTGCTGCAACCGCGCCAGCGAGGTGTTCTCGAAAACCTCCGCTGAAGCGCTGATGAAGCTGCCACCCCCGCGCCCGCGCTTGGTGTGCACGATGCCCTGCTGCCGAAGCACCACCAGCGCCTCCCGCAGGGTCATCGTCGATACCCCCAACTGGTTGGCGAGATCAGCCTCGCTCGGCAACTGCTGGCCGTCGACCATCACGCCGAGGCTGATCGCAGCGGACAACCGCTGCGCCACGGCCTCGGTTTTCGGACCGCCGCCCTCGAGCGGCGAAAGCACGGCGCCGAGCGCGGTCAATCCGGCCCTCTTCTGGTGAGGCAACGCGACTCCTCGGGTGGCGGGGACGTGACACGATTCTAGTCGACTAACACTTGAAATATGAACTCTAAAGTTAGATGTACATCACAGTGGGTCCCGCCCGCACCCGTGGTCACCCCGGCAGTGTTCGCAATCGCCAGGCGGCGGGGCGGTGGATGCCGAGCTGCCTGGCGACGAGGCGCGTCCTGGGTGGGCGGCGGGACTTAATGCGATTTTTACTGAAGAACCTCTTGAACTATGAAATCTAATGTCTTATGTTCAAGGCATGTGAACTGCCCCACCCGGACAACTTGACGCGCCGACGTCACGATCGAAGCAGGAATTCCTCATGTCCGAGAACCCGACCTGTCCTAGCGGGCACCTCCAGTGGTGCATCCGTGGCCGTGCCGAGTTGCCAGCCGAGATGGTGGCGCATAGCCGGGTGCGGCCGGTCGATGGTGGTCGCCAAATACCCGAGGCAAGAGTGCGACGGCGGGGTATCGAAGATGGATGATATGTGGCGAACGGAAGTCGACGGACTGCGTGTGACGTGGCGCTTGGTTCAGCATCATCTGATCGCAATTATCGCGGTGGACAACGCATCCGACGCTTCGCCGGTAGCTTCCTTCTGCCCGAGCAACTACCCGGATCTCGCCCTGGCGCGAGAACTGCTTCCGGAACTGGCGAGGCTGTGGGATGCGGTCCGTCACGAATTCTGGACGAAACTCATTCCGCCGATGTCTCTGGCGGCGAGGCAGCGGGTATTGGCATAGCGTGCCGAACGCCGACCACTCCGGTGCGTGCTCAGCCCCGGACGTCGTGGCCCACCCCCGCGTGGACTCGGAGTCTCGGCGCCGCCACCAGGGCCGGCTGTGTCATCGCCAGGAATGCTCCGCGTGGGCTCGACTCTCCGTGAACGCGCCTCGCACAATGCCGCGCGGGTCGTAGGGGCGGCGACAACCCACTTTGTTGTCCTTCATCGCGATCCCGGCACCGAATCGCTTGCTGCTCTTCCAAGCAAACTGCGGGAAATGCCCTGCCCGCATCAAGAAGCCGGGGTTGCCGACACGCCCCACAAGGTGGTGGGCTGTTTGGAAACGCCACATCACTCATATCCTGATCAGCTCGCAGTCCGGTCGGGAAAGAAGGCGGTTCACCAGGCAACCGCTTGGAATAGCCGGCCAGATATCAGCGCCGAGACGACCATGGAGCAACACATGGACGACGAGACCGAACGCACGCCGCGACTCACCGCGTTCCCGCGCATCGACGACTACGGTTTCATCTCCGATTGCGAGGTCACCGCACTTATCGCCCCCAGCGGAGCCATCGAGTGGATGTGCCTACCCCGCATGGACTCCCCCAGTGTCTTCGCAGCCATACTCGATCGTTCCGCCGGTTCGTTCCGGTTCGCCCCTGCCGACTTCATGGTGCCCACCGATCGCCGCTACGTCCCCGGCACGATGGTCATGGAGACGAGTTGGCGCAGTGGCGAAGGGTGGGCGACAGTTCGCGATGTGCTGCTGGTCGGCCCCTGGCGGCACCAGACACCCGGCCATAGCGCCCATCGCCGAACTCCCACCGACTACGACGCCGAGCACATTCTGCTGCGGACGGTGCACTGTGAGACCGGGCAGATTCAGTTCGTGCTCGACTGCCAGCCGTCCTTCGACTACGGCAGGCATCGCGCTCATTGGGAGTATCTCGACAGCTACCACCTCGCGCAGGCCAGCGCTGACGGAATCGATCTGCAGCTGACGCTGAGCACCGACATGCGCTTGGGGCTGGAAGGTACGCACGCGCTTGCCCGCACCCTGCTGAAGGCGGGCGACACACGCTTCTGTGCGCTCTCCTGGGGTAGTCGCGACGCCCCCCGCGCCGTTGACGACGCCGACGAACGGCTGCTACGGACAATCCACCATTGGCGGCACTGGCTGGC
Source organism: Nocardia sp. CWNU-33 (assembly GCF_046764895.1). Lineage (NCBI taxonomy): Bacteria > Bacillati > Actinomycetota > Actinomycetes > Mycobacteriales > Nocardiaceae > Nocardia > Nocardia sp. CWNU-33. The sequence continues at coordinate 14,281 of NZ_JBKOQN010000024.1, forward strand.
CGGCGGGCGGTTTCCGGATCATCCGTGGACTGCCCAGCTCACCCGCAGCGCGCTGACCCTCAAGGGTCTGACCTTCGCCCCCACCGGTGCCATCAGTGCTGCGGCCACCACGTCATTACCCGAAACCCCAGGTGGACAACGCAATTGGGACTACCGCTACTCGTGGATACGCGACTCCGCCTTCGCGCTGTGGGGACTGTACACACTGGGCTTCAGCTGGGAGGCGAACGAATTCTTCTCGTACATCATCAGCTTGACCGAAGATGTCCGCGACATGCAGATCGTCTACGGCATCGGCGGCGAAACCGACCTCACCGAACGGACTCTCACCCACCTGCGCGGCTACGAAAATGCCGGCCCCGTGCGCATCGGCAACGGCGCGTACCAGCAACGCCAGCACGATGTGTGGGGCGCTGCGCTGGACGCGGTCTATCTCTACGCACGCAACCAAGACCAAATCGACGCACGAGCGTGGCCGCTGCTGGGCCGGGCGGTCAAGAGCGCCCTCACCTACTGGCGCGAGCCCGACCACGGCATTTGGGAAGTACGCGGGGAACCCCAACACTTCACCTCCAGCAAGGTCATGTGTTGGGTTGCCGCTGATCGCGGCGCCCGGCTGGCCCGCATCCACCAGGACTTCGAACGCGCACATCGCTGGCAAAAGGCCGCAGACGAAATCCACGCCGACATATGCACCAATGCGGTCGACTCCCGGCAGGTGTTCACCCAGTACTACGGCAGCACGGCACTGGATGCTTCGACCTTGCTCATCCCGCTGGTTCGTTTCCTGCCCCCCGACGACGACCGGGTACGTAACACGGTGTTGGCCATCGCCGACGAACTGACCGAGGACGGCCTCGTATTGCGGTACCGCGTCAGTGAAACCGACGATGGATGTGCGGGGGAAGAAGGCGCTTTCACGATCTGCTCGTTCTGGCTTGTCTCGGCACTGTCGGAGATCGGCGAAAAGAAGCGAGCCAAACAGCTGTGCGAGAAACTGCTTGCCTACGCCAGCCCTCTTGGCCTCTACGCGGAGGAGATCGACCCACGAACCGGCCGGCACTGGGGCAACTACCCCCAGGCATTCACCCACCTCGCGCTGATCAACGCCGTAATGCACGTCATCCAGGACGAACAAGCCGTACTGCGGCAGGCGCTGGGCGGGGAATCGATCGCCCCACGACTGGACGTTGCATCATTTACACCGGGATACATGCACCGCTAACCCTGACGCTCGGGATAACGACGACAGCTCGACCACCGGACGCGAGAGGGTGCGGTTCGCCGATCGGTAATGCCACCGCTACAGTGGCTTCCGCGATCCAGGCGCAAATGTAGGTGATCTGGTCTTACCGCTCGAGCACCCCGAGTGTCGAGGCTTCGGACCGAAACGTGTCGGAGGTGGTGGCGATAGATGGGGCAGTCCCACGAGTGTCCGTACTGCGTAGGGCCTAAATCGACTGTAGACCCACAATTCTGGGTACGGTCCGTGCGTGGTGAACCACGGTAAGACGTGTGTGCTCCTTGTCAGGGGAAGCGGCTTACCAAGGCCGACGCTCGGACGCGCGCCTCTACCTCGGAATCAGGCAACCATGGCAATAACACGGCGACATGCCGTCGTCCTCAGTACTTTCGCGGCAGTCACGCTTGCTGCCTCGGCGTGTAGCACCCAGTCCACGTCGACACCGCCAACCAGCGCGCGGCTCACGACCTCGGCGGCACCCGCCACCCGCGCGACGCCCGCCCCGACGACAACCTCCTCGGTGATACCGACTACCCCGGCCACACCACCAGCGATCATCGCGCCCGCACCGCCGGCTGCCGCACCCGCGCCCGTCGCACCGCCGGCTGCGGCGCCCGCGCCGACAACCCCCGCATCTCCCAGCGTCTACTACTCGAACTGCGCCGCAGCTCGCGCTGCCGGCGCCGCGCCGCTACGACGCGGCGAACCCGGCTACAGTTCGAAACTCGACCGCGACAACGACGGCATCGCCTGCGAGTAAAGGCCGGCGAAGCCACCGAAAACCGCTGCGGCACACCCTTACTCGTGATCAGTGTGGGCACCCGGCTGGATATGGCGCCGACCGGCACCGCGACAAGTACAGTTTCGGCAAGCTCAGCGCCGTACGAGCGGGCGCGCCACCCGTCACTACGTGCGTGCGAGAGGGCCGCGCCGGATCGCTTCATTCCCCGTCGCCAACACCGCCGGAAGGCGATTCACCTACCGCGTAGGGGTGGTTGTGGTGGAAGGTGTCGCGTGCGCGGTGGTAGTGCTCATGCTCGCTGGGATGCCGAGCTCGACCTCGATATAGGGCCTCAGAAGGGTCTCCCACGCGGAGCGCATCCTGTTGTATTCGTCTACACACCCGGCGGCACGCTGATACGGCAGGCGCCCTTTTGCTCCAGCTCATCCGGTTGGGCCAACAGAACGCTGAGCGCGCTGGGTAGGGCACCGTAATCCCAGCACAACAGGTTGTAGGCGCGTACCTGGGAGAGCGAGTGTCGTCGGCGAAGGTGCGTGCGTCGAGACTGGCCGGATCGTTGGAGATGTCGAACCACAAGTCGGCCGCCGCGGCCACGCTGCCGACGCGACGGGGCCGGGGGTGGTCAACTCGAGCAGCGCGCCGAGCTGGTCTGCAGAGTCCTCCTCACGTCCCGTTGTTGGCAGCGAATACAGGTTGAATTGCGTCGCGGCCAACCCTGAGCAGTCAGACCGTGAGGACCATGCGGTATCGGGCCCGCCCCTGTTCCAATGCGGCATAGGCCTCGGCAGCTTGATCCAGTGGCCGTTCCTGGGTTCGCGCGCGCACACCGGATTGGACCGCGAATTGCATCGTTTCCTCGATATCGCGCGCGGTGCCGGAGGCGTGGCCGGTGACGCTGAGTCCGGTCATGATCAGCTGCGTCGGGGTGATCGGCAATGGCTCGGCGGTGACGCCGATGGCGATGAGTTCACCGCGCGGTAGCAGCCCACCAACCGTTTCGGCCATGGCTGTGGCGCTGCCGACGGTCCCCAGAACGACCGACACACCACCGAGCCCGCGCAATGCCTTGCTGACATCACCGGCGGTCGAGTCGATGTAGTGGTGGGCGCCGAGCGCGCGGGCGTCCTCGGCTTTGTCAGGGCCGCGGGCGATCGCAATCGTTTCAAAGCCCATCGCGCGCGCGAACTGCACGCCGAGGTGGCCCAGTCCGCCGATCCCCAGAATGGCCACACGGTCGCCGGGCACCGCCCTGGTTTCGCGAAGCGCGAGGAAGGTGGTGACTCCGGCGCAACCCATCGGCGCGGCCTCGGCCAGGGAAAGCTCGTCGGGGATGCGGGCCAGCGCATTGGCCGGTACGGTCACCGACTCGGCGTATCCACCGGGGTAGTGCCAGCTGGGGACCTGCAAGTTCTGGCAGTGGATGAAGTCGCCTTTCCGGCATGGGATGCACTTACTGCAATGCCCACCGAACCAGCCCACAGCCACGCGGTCACCGACGACGTAATTGTCGACATCGGCGCCCAGTTCGGCGATCGTGCCGGCGATCTCATGCCCGGGTGTCAGCGGCCACGCCATGCCGGGGAACGCGCCGCTGATGAACGCACGGTCGGTGCCGCAGATCCCACACGCCGAGACCGCGATGCGCACATGGTCGCGAGGTGGTGAAGTCGTATCAACATCGACCAGTTTCAGCGCCGCACCGGCGGACTGCACGTGAACAGCCTGATGAGTAGACATCGGTATCCTCGCTTTCCTCGGGGAGCGTCGGTGGCGGCGAGGGCCTCACCGCAGCAGGATCGAGGCAGTGGCGCCGGCAATTCTCGAACGGCAATCGGGGCACCGGATGAAACATCAGTTCTCACGGTCGGTGGCACCCTGGATGCCACCGACGCTACTATCGCCTTCAACGATGGTGCCAGCGGCACCCTGGTCGTGTCCGTAGAACTACCTGGTCGTGCCACCTTGCGCCGGCCGGCCACGGCTCGTCATCCGTCCTGCGCGGCGTCGCACGCCCGAGCAGAAGGTACCGACCCAACAAGGGTGCCTGGAGAATTATACGTTCGCCGAGGCGGCACTGAGGTGTAACGCCGCGGGTGCGCGGGCGCGTGGGTCGTCGAGCAACCTTCGGTGGGTGGTCCGGATGTCGAATCTTTGAGCCGACTGTGAAGTCGCGGACCGGCATCGAGTGCTGGTTGTGCCAGCAGATTCATGACGGACGGGAACTTTCTGGCGCCACCGGGGAAGAATCGAGCAGAAACCGGTTCAGTCGGTTGGTCGTCGCAGTTCGCGCGCGACCGAGTTCGTCTCGGCGATCAGTGAGCATGCCCAGTATGACCAGCTCCGAATCGGGCTCGACAGGAAGCAGATTCGGCGAATACAGCGCCGCCATCGCCACTGAGCGTGCGTCGACCGGGCCGGTCTTGCGGCCGTTGACGGTGGCGAATACTCGCTGTCTGGCCATCAGGTGACAACCGCCGATGCCAGGTCCTGTATGAACGCATGCATGCCCGCCAGCGTGTGCGCGGGCATCATGACGTCGCAGTACGGCAGGGCTGCCGCCATCGCACCGGTGGCTGGCTGGAACCGGGAGTCGCCTGCACGAGGGTTGAGCCAGATGACGCGCCAAGCCCGGCGTCGGATCCGGGCCATCGCGCGGGCGAGAACATCGGGGGTGTCGCTGTCCCAGCCATCCGAGGCGATGACGACGACGGCGCCGCGCACCGCATTGCCGGACGGAGTGGCAAGTAGCGTGCCGAGGCATCTGCCGATGTGCGTGCCGCCGTAGCGGTCGACCGCCTTGTCATTTGCCCGGGCCACCGCGACATCCGGCGAACGGTGCGCCAGCACCGAGGTCAGCCTGGTCAGCGAGGTGGAGAAGGCGAACACCTCGGGGCGATCGGGCGAACGGCGCTGCATCGCGGCCCGCATCAGGTGCAGGTAGATCGTCGAATACGGCTGCATCGAGCGGCTGACGTCGCAGATCATGACGATTCGGCGCGGGCGGCTACGGGGACGAGTGCGGACCAGCACCGCTGACTCCCAGCCGGTGCGGCGGGAGTTGTTCATCGTCGCCCGGAAGTCGATCCGCTTGCCGTGCGGATGGTTTTCGTAGCGCCTGCTGCTGCGCTGCGGCCAGTGCGCCGACGCCTGCTCCAGCCACGTTCCGACCGTTCGCAGATCGTCCGGATCGAAGTGATCGAACGGTTCCTGTGCTCGTGCCGCGAGCCGGCTCGGCAGGACGTCCGGCAGCGCCACACCCTGGTCGGTCGATCGGTCGGCAACGACCGCCGATCGCGTTGTCACCCAAGGGACTTCACCGCTTTGCCGAGATTGCCCCTGCCCGCTCACGCGCGGTGCCGACGGGCGTTCGGTCGGCAGGCTGCGCGTTCGGCTGGGCGGGTCCACGCCTAACACCGCGTCGGCGAACACCGTCGCGAAGACCGCGTCGAAGGCAGCGAGATCCTGCATGCGATCGACGAGCGTGAGCCGCGCAGCCCAGTAGAACTCGGTGCGCGACCGCGGCGCCATGCGGCGCAAGGCTTGCACGAACAGCGCCGGCCCGCTCGGGGCCACCGCGACGCCACCACGCCGCAGCCGCGCGACCACCGCGACAGCGAAGGCAGCGAGATCGACACCCCGTAACAGAACCGCCCGTGTCATCGCTTCCTGCGCATCAGCTTGCGTACCAGGACAATTGCGAGCACAGCCGCCAGCCCCGACGCGATCACCGGCGCAAATTTCTTGACTATCGCGGGCCCGACCAGATCGACGAGGTCGAGCGGTGCCGGCTCGGATTGCGCGACCGGTTGCGGCCGCATCCCTCGGCCATCCGGCCCCACCACCGGCTGCGCGGCGGCCGAATCGCCCGCCGCGAGTTTCGCTTCCAGGGCTGCCACGAACTGACCAACCAGTTTCTCGGACACCTGCAGCAGTATCCCGCTGCCGAATTGGGCAAGCTTGCCGACGATCTTGAGGTCGGTGTCCACGGTGACGCGGGTCTTGTCGCCGTCTTCGTGCAGTTGCGTGGTGATGGTCGCCGCTGCGTTTCCGGATCCGCGTGAATCCCGGCCGCTGCCGTTGATAACGGCGCGATGGTGGTGTTCGTCGCGCTCGACGAAATTCGCCTTCCCGGTGAATTCGCTGGTCACCGGGCCGACTTTGACCTCGAGTTTGCCGAGGAAGTCGGCTCCGTCCCAGCCGACCATCTGCGCTCCAGGCATCAGCGGGACCACTTGTTCGAGGTCGGTCAGCACCTCCCATGCCCGCTCGACGGGCGCATTGATGGTGAACTCGTTGGCAATCTTCATCGGAGTATCCCTCTCATCCGGTAGCCAAGCCTTGGGTGTACTCGACGAATGCCGTGTGCACGGTGGCGCGGTCGTCGGGTGTCTTCGCCAGTGCGCTCAGCGCGGTCACCGCCTCCGGCGCGGTGAGATCGGAGACGTCGAGCGTCGCCAGCGCGGCGATCCAGTCGATGGTCTCGGCGACGCCGGGCGGCTTGTCGAGATCGAGATCGCGGGCACGGCCGACGAATCGGGTGGCGTGCTCGATCAGCGCGTCGGTTGCCCCGGGCACGGTGCGTCGCACGATCGCCACCGCGCGGGCGGGCTCCGGGTAGTCGATCCAGTGGTAGAGGCAGCGCCGGCGCAGCGCGTCGTGCAGGTCGCGACTGCGGTTCGAGGTCAGCACCGCGGTTGGCGGGTGTTCGGCGACGAAGGTCCCGAGTTCGGGAACTGTCACGGTGGCCTCACCGAGGAATTCGAGCAGCAGCGCTTCGAATTCGTCATCGGCACGGTCGATTTCGTCGATCAACAGCACCGGCGGCGTCGGACCGCGATATCGCACACAGCGCAGGATCGGGCGGTCCACCAGGAATGCCTCGGTGAACAGGTCGGCTTCGGTGAGATCGGTGCCGCGCGCCTCGGCGAGCCGGATGCTGAGCAGCTGACGCTGGTAGTTCCAGTCATACAGCGCTTCGCTCACGGTGAGGCCCTCGTAGCACTGCAGGCGGATCAGCGGTGCACCGAGCACGGTGGCCAGGGTCTTCGCCGCCGTCGTCTTGCCCACTCCCGGTTCGCCTTCCAGCAGCAGCGGCCGACCCAAAGTGGTGGCCAGATAGAAGGCGGCGGCGGTCCCGGTATCGAGTAGGTAGTCGTCGGCGTCGAATCGTCGCACCACGTCCTCGACATCGTCGAACGGCGACATCATGGCGACGCCGCGGCACGCAGGCGCTCGTAGTCGTCCCAGGTGTCCACGTCCAAGGGCATCGGTGCGTCGATGTCGAGTCGGGACACCATGACGCGGCCCGACTCGATGATCTTCCACACGGCCTTGTCGCCGTGTAATCGGGCCAACTCGCTGAATACGCTGCGGCTCAGCCAGAATGGATGCCCGATACCGTCGTTGTAGCGGCAGACCGTGATCGCGGCCGACATTCCCTCTTCGATCAGTCGGTCGACGGTCGCCTCCGACAGACCCGGCTGATCACCGAGCATCAGCACGACTCCGGCGGCCCGGGGATGCACCGCGCTCAGTGCCGAACGCAACGACGACGAACAGCCCGACTCGAAGTTGTCGGCCATGGCCACCTCCATGCCGCTGAGATCGACCTGCTGCCGGACCGCCGCCGCTGCGCCACCGAGGGTGACGATGATCTGATCGAAAGCGCAAGATCGCACTATGTCGAGAGTGGCGCCGAGAACCGTCGTATTCCGGTACGGCAGTAGCTGTTTTGCAGTGCCGAGACGCCGTGAGGTTCCCGCAGCGAGTACGACTCCGGTGACAAACCCGGTTGTCATGAGCCCGTCTTCGCCGCGGCGAAGGAGGTACGACAGCCGGAGCTGCAGAACCAGTAGTCGATATCGTCGATAGTGAGATGTGGTGTGTCCGGCCCGATCGTCACGGCCATGCCGCACACTGGATCGAGCGCCTCGACCGCGACATCCACCGGGCGGGGCGTGACGGCCAGGCCATCTTTGCGGATCGCCTGGATCACTTGCGCGACAATCGAGACGGCGATCTCCGCGGAGGTCTTGGCGCCGATCGGCAAACCCACCGGGGTGCGCACGCGCGCCCGCTCGGCCTCGCTCAACCCGAGCTCGTCGAGAATCGATGCACCCCGAATCTTGCTGGCCACCAATCCGATATACCCCACACCGGTGTCGAGCGCGGCGCGGATCATCTCGGCTTCCGGGCCACCGTGGCTCGCGATCACCATCGCCGTCGTGTCCGCCGGCGAGTCGGCGCCGGCAGCACTGCGCTGCACCCCGAATCCCACCAGTTCGCACATTTCGGCCAGCGCGTCCGCGATGGGTGTCGCGCCGCAGATGCGCACCAGCGGCGCCGGGATCTGCGGCTCGAGGAAAATCTCCAGCGCTCCGCCGGACAGGCAGGGATTCACCACCACCGCCGCGCCGGGCGCTTCGGGAAACTGCAGATCGCCGTCGGGCAGCACGCGCAGCAGCACACTTTCATGCGACTGCAGGGCACCCAGCGCCGCCTTGCGGACCGAGTTCTGGGCGCACTGGCCGCCGACGAATCCTTCGATCGTCCCGTCTTGCAACAGGATCGCCTCGTCGCCGGCATGCGCCGAGGTCGGCTGTTGCGCGCGCACGACGGTCGCGTGCACGAACGGAGTCCGGGTGCGAACCAGCTGCTGTGCCCGCTCGGTCAACTTCATCGGTGATCTCATCGCTCGCACTCACTCAGATAGGCGGTGTGGCCCGCCCCTGCATCGCTTCCCACACCCGCGACGGTGTCAGCGGCATGTCGGCGTGCCGAACTCCGAACGGCGCCAGCGCATCCACCACCGCATTGACCACCGCTGGCGGAGATCCGACCGTGGCCGATTCGCCGATGCCTTTTGCGCCGATCGGGTGGTGCGGCGAAGGAGTGACCGTGTACCCGGTCTCGAGATGCGGAACCTCTAGCGCCGTCGGGATGAGGTAGTCCATCAGGGATCCGCCGAGGCAATTGCCGTCCTCGTCGAAGGCGATGATCTCCATCAGCGCCATGCCGATGCCGTCGGCGATGCCGCCGTGCACCTGACCCTCGATGATCATCGGATTGATCCGGGTGCCGCAGTCGTCGACGGCGAGGAAGCGCCGGACCTTTACTACGGCCGTCCCCGGGTCGATGTCGACGACGCAGAAGTACGCACCATAGGGGTAGGTGAGATTCTCCGGGTTGTAACAGATCTGCGCGTCGAGTCCGCCCTCGATACCCTCGGGCAGATCACCGGCGCCGTGTGCTCGCATCGCGATCTGCTGGATCGTCACGGCCGCGGACGGATCGCCCTTGACATGGAACGATCCCTTCTCCCACTCGAGGTCGGCGACGGAGACTTCGAGCATGCCGGATGCGATGATCCGCGCCTTATCGCGCACCTTCCGCGCCACCAGTGCGGCAGCGGCGCCCGAGACCGGTGTCGACCGGCTGCCGTAGGTGCCCAGGCCGAACGGAGTCTGATCGGTATCGCCGTGCACCACGTCGATATCGTCCGGCGGGATGCCGAGTTCTTCGGCAACGATCTGGGCGAAGGTCGTCTCGTGCCCCTGTCCCTGAGTCTGAACCGATATGCGCACAACGGCTTTGCCGGTCGGGTGGATGCGTAGCTCGCACCCGTCGGCCATCCCGAGTCCGAGGATGTCCATATCCTTGCGCGGACCCGCGCCGACGGCCTCGGTGAAGAAAGACATCCCGATGCCCATCAACTCGCCGCGGGCGCGCTTGTCCTGCTGCTCCTTTCGCAAGGCGTCGTAGCCGATCATCTCCATCGCCAGGCGCATGGTCTTCTCGTAGTCGCCGGAGTCGTAGACCCAGCCTGTTTTGCTGCGGTACGGGAACTGTTCGGGGCGAAGGAGATTTCGCAGCCGCAGCTCGGCCGGATCCATCTTCAGTTCGTAGGCTAGGCAATCCACCAACCGCTCGACGAAGTAGACGGCCTCGGTGATCCGGAACGAGCACGCGTAGGCGACGCCGCCAGGAGCCTTGTTGGTGTAGACCGCGGTCATCTTGCAGTAGGCGGCCTCGATGTCGTAGCTACCGGTGAAGACGCCGAAGAAGCCGGCCGGATACTTCAACGGCGCGGCCGTACCGTTGAAGGCGCCGTGATCAGCGAGCACGGTCGACCGGATGGCCAGGATCTTGCCGTCGGCGGTGGCGGCGATCTCGCCGACCATGATGTAGTCGCGGGCGAACCCGGTGCTGGTGAGGTTTTCGCTGCGATCCTCCATCCACTTCACCGGTTTGCCCAGCAACAGTGATCCGACGATGGCGCAGACGTATCCCGGATAGATGGGCACCTTGTTGCCGAATCCGCCGCCGATATCGGGTGAGATCACCCGGATCTTGTGCTCGGGCAATCCGGCCACCAACGCGTAGAGCGTGCGGTGGGCATGCGGCGCCTGGCTCGTCGACCACAGCGTGAGCTTCCCGGTCACGGGATCGAGATCCGCGACGGCCCCGCAGGTCTCCATCGGGGCGGGATGCACTCGCGGATAGACGATCTCCTGTTCGACGACGACGTCGGCGCGCGCGAATACCGCCTCGGTCGCGGCGGCGTCGCCGGTCTCCCAGTCGAAGCAGTGGTTGTCCTTCTTGCCCTCGAGATCGTCGCGGATCACCGGCATCTCGGGCGCCAGTGCAGTCCGGGCGTCGATCACCGGATCGAGCATCTCGTACTCGACATTGATGAGCTCCAACGCATCACGTGCGGAGTAGCGATCCTCGGCGACGACGAAGGCCACCTCCTGGCCCTGGAATCGGACCTTATCCGTCGCCAGCACCGCCTGCACATCGTTGGAGAGCGTCGGCATCCAGGCCAGTCCCTTCGCCGCCAGATCCGCACCCGTGACAACCGCCCTGACCTTCGGATGTGCCTGTGCCGCAGAGACATCGACGCTCACGATCCGCGCGTGCGCGAACGGGGAACGCAGGATCGCCAAATGCAGCATGCCGGGCAGCGACACGTCGTCGACGTAATTGCCGCGTCCGCGAATGAACCGCGGATCCTCCTTGCGGAGCATCCTGCCGTGACCGCACGGCTTGTGGTCGTTGTCGACACGGTCTTCGGGCCGGGACTCGACGGCGGTCATGACGCGCTCCCTACCGGCGCCGGCGCGGCAACGGGTTCGGGCTCCGCTGCTTCGCCTCGTTGCTTCGCCGCGGCCCACTGGATCGACCGCACGATGGTGGTATATCCGGTGCAGCGGCAGATTTGGCCCGAGATCGCCTCCCGGATGGTCTGCTCGTCGGGATTCGGGTTGCGGTCGAGCAGGGCGCGGGCAGTGATCATCATTCCGGGCGTGCAGAATCCGCACTGCAACCCGTGACACTGCATGAAGCCCTCCTGCACGGGATCGAGTTGGCCGTCCACCTCGAGCCCCTCGACGGTGCGCACCGCACGACCGCCGGCCATGACGGCCAGCATCGTGCACGACTTCACCGGTTCGCCGTCGACCTCCACCACGCAGGTGCCGCAGTTGCTGGTGTCACAGCCCCAATGGGTTCCGGTGAGCCGCAACTGGTCTCGCAGGAAATGCACGAGCAGGGTACGTGGCTCGACCTCCGCGGTCACCGGCTCGCCGTTGACGGTCATGGTTACCTGCATGGTTAATTCCCTTCCAGCGCAAGATGGTTCAGAACGCGCTCGACCGCGGTGCGTAGCACGCGAATCGTCAGTTCGGACGCGAGATGGCGTTTGTAGTCCGCGCTGCCGCGCGCATCGGAGCCAGGTGCGCACGCTGCGCTCGCCCGGCGGCCCGCCTCCGAGAAGACCTCCTCGGTAGGCGGCTCACCGAGGAGCACGTCCACCGAGGAGGCGAGCGCCGCTGGATCGGGATTGACCGCCGTCAGGCCGATCCGCGCGGCCGCGATCGTCCCGCCTTGCAGCGTCACCGTCGCCCCGGCCGCCGCGATCGCCCAGTCGCCGACCCGACGCTCCACTTTCGCGTAGGCACTCGATGTCCTATGCCGCACGGGAATTCGGATCTCGATCAGAAGTTCGTTGTGCGACATGGCGGTTTCGTACGGACCGACCAGAAAGTCGTCCATCGCGATCTCCCGGTCGCCGGACGGTCCGCGCACCAGGCAGGTGGCGCCGAGGACCGTGCAGACCGTGCAGAGATCTTCGGCGGGATCGGCCTGGCACAGCGAACCACCGATCGTGCCGCGGTTGCGCACGACCGGATCGGCGATCACGCGCTCGGCATCACGGAAGATCGGGCACACCGCGGCGAGATCGTCGGACTCGAGCACATGCCGATGCCGGACCATCGCACCGATTCGTACCAGGGTCGGATCGGTGACGATGTAACCCAGTTCGGCAGCCAGGTCGTTGATGTCGATGAGATATTCCGGATTCGCCAGACGCAGCTTCATCATCGGCAGCAGACTGTGCCCGCCCGCGACAATGCGCGCCTCCTCCCCCAGCCGGTCCAGTAGTCCGATGGCGTGATCCACGCCCGTTGCGCGCTCGTATTCGAATGGCCCAGGAACTTGCATGTGATCGACCTCACATCAGCGGGAATGCGTCAAGCCTCTGCCCCGCCCATTCAGTCGTCAAGACCGATTTAAGGAATCACTTAATTCGCTGTTCGCGACCGGTGTGTGGTGAATCCGGCCGCCGGTTTGGGCCAGTGAGCGGCCGTGTCCGCCCCAGCGTCGCGCGATGATCTCGGCCGCGATGGACACCGCCGTCTCTTCCGGCGTCCGGCCGCCCAGATCCAGCCCGATCGGGCTGGCAAGTCGGGCGAGTTGCTCGTCGGTGAGGCCCGCCTGTCTCAGCCGGGACAGCCGCTCGTCGTGCGTGCGTCGCGACCCCATGGCGCCGACGTAGCCGATCTGCGGCGCGCGCAGTGCCACCTCGAGCAGCGGAACGTCGAACTTGGGATCGTGGGTCAGCACGCAGACGACGGTCTGCGAGTCGACCGCCCCGGCCGCGATCTGCGCGGCCAGGTAGCGGTGCGGCCAGTCGACGACAACCTCGTCGGCGGTCGGGAACCGGGCCGAGGTGGCGAAGACCGGCCGCGCGTCGCACACCGTCACCCGGTAACCGAGGAACGATCCTTGCTGGGCGACGGCGGCGGCGAAATCGATCGCCCCGAACACCAGCATCCGCGGCTGTCGGGCATAACTGGCGACGAAAACACCCATGCCCTCGCCGCGACGCTGCCCGTCCGGACCGTAGGACAGCACCTCGCTGCGGCCAGCCGCGAGCAGACCGCCTGCGTCATCGATCACCGCATCGTCGGCGCGCGCCGACCCCAGCGTGCCGTGTGCATTGCTCGGCCGGATCAACAGCCGTCGCCCTACCCGGGCGGCGTCGGGGTGCTCGATAACGGTCGCGATTGCGACCGGCCGCTGGTCGGCGATGTCCGCGGCGACCTCGCCGAGTTCCGGAAACGTCTCCCGGGAGATCGCTTCGACGAAGATATCGATAATGCCTCCGCAGGTGAGACCAACGGCGAAGGCGTCCTCGTCGGAGAGGCCGTACCGCTGCAGCACCGGATGACCGCTCCGGACGACATCGGTGGCGAGTTCGTAGACTGCGCCCTCGACGCAGCCACCGGAGACCGAACCGCCGACCGTCCCGTCCGGGGCAACGACCATGGCCGCACCAGGCGGTCGCGGCGACGAACGGAAGGTCCGCACGACCGTCGCGACCCCAGCCGTGCCCCCGGCGTTCCATGTTGTCATCAGATCCGTGAGCACGTCCTGCATAATGCGTCCTCCAGACGCTGTGTGGCTCTCGGCGCTGCGTCCACCTCCAAACTAGACTCGGATTGTGACGCCCGCCCAGCTTCGGGCCTACTCGACCGTGGTGCGGCTCGGCTCCGTCCGTGCGGCGGCCAGAGAGCTGGGGATGACCGACGCCGGTGTCTCGACGCACATCGCCCAGCTGCGCAAGGAGCTCGACGACCCGCTATTCACCCGCACGGCGGCGGGTCTGGCTTTCACCCCCGGCGGGCTCCGCCTGGCCAGCCGGGCGATCGAGATTCTTGGACTGCAGCGCCAGACCGCCATCGAGGTGAGCGAGGCGGCGCACGGCCGACGGCTGCTCCACATCGCGGCATCGAGCGCGTTCGCCGAACATGCCGCGCCCGGCCTCATCGACCTGTTCGCGGCGCGCGCGAAGGATCTCTCGGTCGAGCTGAGTGTGCATCCCACCAGCCAGTTCCGCAGCCTGATCGAGTCCCGTGCGGTGGACATCGCGCTGGGGCCGGGGCAAGACGGCACCGACACGACCCTCACCGCCCGACCGTTCCTGAAATATCAGATCATTTCGGTCGCGCGCCCGGACAGCCCACTTGCGGACGTCGCGCCGCATCCGGCGCTGCTGCGGGAGCAGCAGTGGATGCTGGGCCCTGGGGCCGGAAGTGTCGACGGGCACATCGCGACGATGCTGCGCGAGTTGGCCATTCCCGAATCACACCAGCGGATCTTCCAGAGCGATGCTGCTGCCCTCGAAGAGGTCCGCCGTGTCGGCGGCATCACCCTGACGATCGGCTTCGCCGTCTCCTCCGACCTCGCGGCTGGTCGGCTGAGCCACATCAAGGGACCCGGCCTTCAGGTATCCGATGAGTGGTGCGCGACCACCCTGCCGCCCGACACCCGCCAGCCCGCGGTGTCGGAACTGCTGCGGTTCATCACGACCCCGCGATGCATGCAGGCGATGATCCGCGGGTCCGGCGTGGGCGTGACGCGGTTCCGCCCGAAAGTGCATGTGACGCTGTGGAGTTGAACCCGGGCACCGCCGCGCCGCGCTCGCCCGGCACTATCAGTAGTGCTCTTCCCGATAGACGCCGTCGGCGTCGACGCCACAGCCCCATTCACCAAAGCTCGTGTTCGCCAGCTCCATGTTGGCGACGAAGGAACCGGCCGCTGCGAGGGTGATCCTGAACGGATCGTCGTCATCGTCGGGCAGGTTGTTCACGGCCAGCAACGGGGACTCTGCGGAGGCCAGTGCCCGCTCGTCGGCGATGAGGACGACGGTACTGTCGGGCCGGTCCTCGTCATCGCGCCCGATCCGCGCCTGGATCTGATCCGCCGTGAAGCCCGCGTAGGCGCGGTTGTCGACGACGGTGATCGACTCGTAGTGTTCCGAGCATCCTTCGAGGGCCTGGAGCAGGCGTGCCCACCCATCTGGCTGCTCGAAGGACGTCCGCACCAGGAGCGGACCTGCGGCCTCCTCCATCGTGGCGGAGGCCGGCTCGGGCTCTGCCGCCGTACGCTCGCCGGGGATGACGTGGATGAGGAAGCGGGGCTTCTTGCCGTCCGACGACCGGTCACTGGCATGGACGCGGATCAGATAGGGACCGACTCCTGCGGTGGCGAGATTCTCTTCGCGCAGAGGCGCATATCCGCTGTCGCACAGGGCAAGGAAGCCGGTCGTGGAGATCACGGTGATCTCTTCGACCTCGTCCCAGCCGCTCTCTGCTCCCGGGTCATCTCCGGCGTAGAGGGTCACGATGGGGTTCTCCAGGGCGCTTCCGGCGTCGATGTGCAGCCAGTCTTTCTCGGCCGACAGGAACCCGCGTCCGCGCGGCTGCTTGTCGGCGTCGGGGTCCATGACGGCCAGGTCGCCCCACTCCTTCATCTCGAGCGGCCGGGTGCGGCCGTCAAGACGCGGCCGGTTGGAACGCTGCATGGAGAACCCCCATCGTGCTTGTGTGCCTGCCGGTTTGGTTGGCCGATCGGGAAGGTCAGCTTCCTGATCTGCCACCAGTGCCGCCGCGGTTCGTTGGCAACATCGACGTGCAGAAGAACATGTGGGGCCACGGTATCGCCACCTGCGCACTGACCGAGATCCGCGCGCAGGTGCCCGACTACGTCTGGCGCATGAGCCTGCATGACCTCACCGCGAAGAGTTTCTGGCTGCTGATGGCCGAACGCAGCGGCGAGGACTACATCGACGCAGACCGCACGCACAGGGCAGTAGTAGACGCCGTGTACACCGACATGAACGTAGGTGCCGCTCGGCCTGGTTCCGCATGACGACCTGCTCCACCACGCGTGAGCCTCATTGGAGGTGAACGCTTTCGGCAACTCCTGCCGTGGAGTGATGGTGTTCAAGGCTTCGCAACGCTGAGATGGCGGCCGAACCAGTCGAGGGCCAGATCCGCCACCTGCTCGAGTGCGCCGGGCTCCTCGAACAGGTGCGTCGCGTGGGGGACAACGTCGATCTCGCTCGGACACGGCATTCGCAGCCGGGCCTCCCGATTGAGCTCCAGCACACGCTTGTCGTCACCACCGACGATAAGCAGCGTCGGTGTGCGGACCAGCGCCAGCCGCGGACCGGCCAGGTCGGGGCGGCCGCCACGAGAGACGACGGCCGCAATCTCGGTGCCGGGTTCGGTGGCCGCCCAGAGCGCGGCACCGGCTCCGGTGCTCGCCCCGAAATATCCGGTGGGAAGGCTGCTCAGGGCCGACCGCGTGCGCAGCCAACGGGTGACGTCGACGAGACGATGGGCGAGCATCTCGATATCGAAGACGCGGGCACGATCGCCCTCCTCGTCCGCGGTCAGCAGGTCGAGCAGCATCGTCGCGAGTCCCGCACGATTCAGCACATCGGCGACGAATCTGTTCCTCGGACTGCGCCGACCGCTACCGCTCCCGTGTGCGAAGACGATCAGAGCAGTGGCGTTCTGTGGGACGGCGAGTAGGCCCGCCAGCCGGGCGGGCTCCGACGGCACGGTGACCTCGTCGGTCCGCGTCAAATGATCGGATGCAGAGGGCGGCATCGAACACCTCCTGGTATCCGGAATACTCGACCAGTCCGTCATGTGCAAGAGGTATGGCTGTTCCGGTAAGGCACCGAGGTTGCAGTCCGCGAGGTCGAGCAGCGCGTTGAACTGTCACACCCGTTCTAGCGCCAGACCGAGGTGGGCGTCGGGTCGCGGCCGGCTAGGCCTGCGGCAACGAACGTACCGACACCGAGCACTCGCGTGGCAACGTCCACGCTCAGGCGATGGAGGTGTTTGCCGCGAGCATTCCCGCCGTCAACGCACCAGAACTGCGGCACAGCGAGCGAACTGAAGCACAGGCACTATCGGCGCGCCGGGTAGTTGTTGACCAGGCACCACCGAGCCGGAGCGGTATCCATGAGAGCGCAAAAGCACACTGACATGGTCGAATCGGCGCCCCGCGTGGCGGAAATCACCACCGCACCGATCAGCCGGTCAGGTCCATCGACGGGTCGCATAACAGCTGGAAGATGAACGCGCCGTAGGGACCCCGCAGTTGGTTACTCGCGTCATACCCCGGCGCTGGTCAGCGGCGCGGCCGATCCATCACATGACGGCGCGGTAGCATCACAAAAAAAGGTCATGACTCGTCATCAATTCGAGCCATGACGACAACCGGGCCGCACAACTGCGGTGATGGTTGCAGAGCCCCTGTGGGGCAAGGCATTTGCGGTGCGGAGCTCAGTTCCATGACTGATATTTTGGCCATGGCATGGCGAGAAGCCGCGCAGCGCGTCGGTGTAACGCTCACCGAGCGGACTCCCTTTGTGCTCGCGCATATCTACCATTCGCCCACAGCGGAGCTGAACTTCATGGTCTCGAAAGTCGAGCAACTGGACATCGAAACCGCGAAGCGCATCATGAAGGCGGCGGAGGGTGGAGTGCAGAGTCGCCTCCCAGTGGGCGCAATCGCACGAAATGTGGAGCACATCCGAAGCACGCGTAGCGCTGGCCTTGCAGCCAAAAACCAGATAAAGGTCCGGCTGCCGGAGACCCGGCAAGCTTTGGACGATCTGAAAGCGCCGCCCGCCACCGTGCGTCCGGATGCCGAATCGCAGGCATCCCCCACCTGATGTTCGTCAGTCCTTTTCTCTGGGACGATTCCGACTTCGAGGCCCAGACGATGACCGGAAAGACCGTGGCGTGGGTGCAAGGTGTCGCGATCAGCGACGCCGAGATGGAGTACGTCCGGGCGCATGATTCGGACGCTTTGGAGGACTTGTTCGTGTCCGCCCAGCCCGACGTACTCGATCTCCATCGGCCCTCCGTGGTGTGAGCCACGCAAAGCCGAGCGGCGCTGGGGTCGAGTTGCGGACCGTCAGCGACGTTCTGCGGATCACCGTCCGCCGGGCAGCGCACCTATGGCACGTCGCGCGAAGTCGGACCCGATTCCTTGGGCATGTTCCTCGAGTACTCGACCGATCTCGGAAAGCGCTTCGGGCGTGGTCATCTCGTCGTGCATGACGTCGAGTGGATAGATGGCGACGGTTCCCGCGACATGCCTGCGCCAACACCGCGCCGCTGCGTTCGGGTCCGCCTTCACGGCGCCCTCGTGGTCCCGTGCCGCGGCGAAGAAGACCAGATCGCCGTCGAATCGCCGCGGGCGATGGCACCCGACCATGCGCACTGACGCGTTGTAGGAGGCAATCCACCGCTCGAGGTCGGCGCCGGTGACGTCGAGTGTGCCCGCCGGACTGTGCCGCAGCGCCGCGGCAGCCGCCGCGGCATTCAGTTCACTCGATTCGACGTGCAAGCCGAGCAACGGACCGAACTCGTGGACGAATTGACCGGAGGTGAGCTGATCCGGTGGCTCGAGGTGTCGCGCCGCCAGATCGGTGTCGAGCAGCACCAGCCGCACATGTTCACCGGCACGTCGCAGCCGTGCCGCGATCTCGTGTGCGACGAAGCCGCCGAAGGACCAGCCCAGTAGTTCGTACGGGCCGCGCGGCGCGATCTTGCGGATCTCGTGTACATAGCGGTCGGCGTACTGGCCGATGGTCGCCGGACCGTGGTCGCCGGGTTCGGCCGTCAATGTCGGCGACTGCAGCCCGTAGATCGGGCGGCGCGGGTCGATATACGCGCCCAGCCCGGCATAGCACCAGGCCACGCCCGAGGAAGGTGCTACACAGAACAGCGGTGGCAGGTCAATGCTTCCGAGCTTGGCGCGGATCGGCAGCAGCACCTGCAGGGCCGCTCGAAGCGCTGCGGCCGGTTTCTTCGCTCCCGCCACACCCTTGTCGATGCATTCGGCCAAGCCGGCGACGGTCGGATCGGTGAACACGGCTGGAACCGCGATCTCGGTGTGCAAGGCTGCCCCGAGCAGCCGGGCTATCCGCACCGCGCCGAGCGAATTGCCGCCCAGATCGAAGAAGGAATCGTCGATGCCGATGCCTTCGATGTCGAGCACCTTCTCGAATACGTCGATGATGGTCCGCTCGCGGTCGGTGCGCGGCGCCCGGTAGGCGCGACGCGGCCCGGCATGCAGGTCCGGTGCAGGCAGGGCGGCGCGGTCGAGTTTGCCGACCGGTGTGATCGGGATGCTGTCGAGCGGGACGATGACGGCAGGCACCATGTAGGAGGGCAAAACCGAGGCGATCCGGCTGCGTACCTCATCGATATCCGGCCGTATCCCGTCGGTGGGCAGCACGTAGGAGACCAGCACGGTGGCGCCTGCCGGACCTTCTTGCCCTGTGGTGATCGCGAACTCGATATCCGGTAGCCCGGTGAGCGCGCTGTCGATTTCGCCGATCTCGACCCGTAAGCCTCGAATCTTCACCTGGAAATCGGTGCGGCCCACGTATTCCAGCGTGCGGGCGTCCGCACTCCAGCGCACGAGGTCTCCGGTGCGATACATCCGCCCGCCCGCGTCGCCGAACGGATTCGCGACGAATCGCGTGGCAGTCAGGCCGTACCGGTCCAGATAGCCACTCGCCAAGGCGGGACCGGCCAAGCACAGTTCACCGACCGTGCCCGCGGGCACCGGGCGCAGCCAGGAATCCACCACCAGCGCCGCCGCGCCGTGGATCGGGGCGCCGATGGTGACCGGCTCGTTCACGGCCAACTGATCGCTTCCGGTTGCCCAGATCGTGAATTCGCTCGGGCCGTACACATTCACCATGCGCCGGCCCGGCGCCCACTTGGTCACCAGTTCCGGACCGCATGCCTCGCCCCCGACAACGAGCACCCGCAGGTCGGGTAGATTCGCCGATTCCATGGTGGACAGCACCGATGGGGTGATCGCCATGTGGCTGACGTGTTCGTCACGCAACAGATCTTCCAGTGCCCCACCGGCATACACATCCGGACGCGCGACCACCATGCGCCCACCAGAGCCGTGTGCCATCAGCAGCTCGAACATCGAAGCGTCGAAACTCGGTGAGGCCACGTGCAGCACGCTCGCGGAGGGATCAACCAGCAGCGATTCCTGTTGGGCGGCAACAACACCTGCGATGCCACGATGTCCGATCTGCACCGCCTTCGGCGTGCCGGTGGAACCGGAGGTGTAGATCAGGTAGACGGCCTGATCCGGGTGCATCACCCCGCCGCGCTCGCTGTCGGTGATCGGCGCGGTCGAGCGGGTCACCGAGGCGGCCGCTGTGGCGACATCATCGAGGAGCAGCCAATCCACCGTGTCCGGCAGGTTCGCTCGGTGGCCGGTGGTGGTGAGACCGAGCTCGGCCCTGGTATCGGCAACCACGTAGGCGATCCGGTCGGCCGGATAGCCGGGATCGAGCGGGACGAACGCGGCTCCAGTCTTGGCGACGGCCCACACGGACACCACCGATTCGACCGAGCGGGCCAGGGCGAGCAGTACCCGGCTGTCCGGTCCGGCGCCATGCTCCAGTAGTAACCGGGCCAGCTGATTCGATCGCACGTCCAGTTCGCGGTAGGTCAGGTCGATGCCATTGCATGACAGCGCGATCGCCTCGGGCGTGCTGGTGACGACCGCGTCGAGGATCGCGGGCAGCGTCCGAGGCTCGGGCGCCGGCGGTCCCGAGACCACCGCCACGGCAGCGGCTGGACCGAGAGCGGCCAGCTTGGTCTCGGTAGCAGTTGCGAGTTGTGCCAGCAGCTCCTCGAAACGGTCGAGCAGCCCGGCAGCTTCAGTGGTATCCATGACGCCCCCGCGATACTTCAACGTCACCCGCAGCGTTTCGGTCCGCTCGCCTTCGGCGTCGCGCTCACGGCCGGGCACTACTTGCAGGCACAGCGGATAGGGCGTGTTGTCGGTGGCGGTGACATCGAGCACCCGCATACCCGCGATGTCCGGCGCCTCGGCCAGTGTCGCTCGATCGAGCGGGTAGGACTCGAACACGGTTGCGGTGTCGAACAATTCGCGGTGGCCGATGGCATGCTGGATGTCGGCCAAACCGGCGTGATGATGGTCGAGCAGCGCGGCCTGCTCGGATTGGATGCGGCACAACAGTTCGGCGACGGTCAGGCCCGGCTCCAGCCGCACCCGGACCGGAACCGTGTTGATGAACAGGCCGATGGTCGATTCCACGCCGGCAAGCTGCGGTGGGCGACCAGAAACGGTGACGCCGAAGACGACATCGTCGCGGCCGGTGCGAGCGTGCAGGATCAGCGCCCATGCGGCCTGCACAGCGGTGTTCACGGTGACGCCGAGTGTCCGGGATAGCTCCTGTAACCCCGCCGATGTTCGCACGTCGATCTCGCGCGACAGCTGCCCGGCCGCCGCTGCGGCAGGACCCGCCGCAGCGGCCAGGGTCGGCGCGTCGATCCCCGCAAGGGCGGTGACCCACGCGTTTCTGGTCACCTCTGCGTCCTGTGCCGCGAGCCAGGCAAGGAAATCCCGATATGACGGCGCGGCAGGCAGTCCGCGCGCATCGCCGTTGGTCGCGTACAGGGTCAGCAGTTCCCGCACCAGCAGCGGGGTCGACCATCCGTCCAGCAGGATGTGGTGGTTGGTCAACAGCAACCGATAGGTCTCGGCGCCGAGCCGGATCAGGTGCAGTCGCAGCAGCGGCGGATGCGCCAGATCGAAGCGAATTTCCTTGTCCTCGGCGATAATTCGCTGGTATTCCGCGTGTGCCGAATCCTCCGGCAGCCACGCAAGGTCGGTGGTGCGCCAGCCGATCTCGGTCGACCCAACGACAAGTTGCCGAGGCCCGCCGTCGGCGGCGACGAACGCCGTCCGAAGACTGTCGTGGCGGGCCAGCAACGCGGCCGCAGCGCGGCACAGCCGATCAGCGTCGACGGTTCGCGCCAACGACAGCACGATCTGCACCACGTAGTCGTCGACGCCGTTGTCGAATGATGCATGGAAGTACATTCCGAACTGCAGTGGCGAAAGCGGCCACACATCGGTCAACGCCGGGTAGCGCCGCTCCCAGCCGTCGATATCCCGCTGAGTGGTGGCGGCGAGCGAGAAGTCCGACGGGGTGTGTCCGCCCGCCTCGGCCGTTTCAGCATGGCGGCCCAGTGCACCGAGCGCCTCGACCCAGAGGTGCGCTAGTGCCTCGACCTCGTCCGTGCCAAGGATCTCGGCGGCGAAGGTCCAGGTGGCGGTGATCTCGTGGCCGTCGGACAGGGCATCGACACCGACCACCGCGGGCAGTGGCATCGCATCGTCCTGGGTAACCGCGAACGGCTGGCCGGAACAACCGGATATCACAGGGCGGGGCAGCCACGGTCCCGATAACCCCTGGGTAGGGACCCGGCCGAGATAGTTGAACCCGACCTGCGGCGCGGGCCGGTCGGCCAGCACGGTCGCCGTGCCGGGGTTGAGGTGGCGCAGTAGACCGTAGCCGATGCCGTTGTCCGGCACTGCGCGCAACTGCTCCTTGATTTGCTTGATCGCCCGGCCTGCATGCGAGCCACCGGCGAAGGCGTCGTCGATATCGATCCCACTGAGGTCGAGGCCGACAGGGAACACCGTGGTGAACCAGCCGACGGTGCGGGCGAGATCGGCCCTCGGTGCAGGTGTATCCCGCAGTGCGACAGCTGGACTCGCGGCGGCATCCGCCGGGTTGGCACTCGGCCCCGGCGCAGCGCCTGTGCCGCCGCGGGCTGCCACATTGCGGGCGGCATCCTCCTCACGGCCGTGGCCTTCCAGCGCAACCAGCGTGCATGCGGTCTCCACTGCACCGCGTTCGGCTCGCCAGCGGGACACCGCCAACGCGAGTGCGGTCAACAGCACGTCGTTGGCGCCACCGTGGAAGCGTTCCACCGCAGTGCCGAGCACGGCCGCCGTGATGTCCGCGGGCACCCGGATATCGATACGACCCATGGTCGCTACGGTGTCGCGAACCGGATCCAGCTGTCGCACATCGAGATCGGCGTGCGGCAGGTCGAGTACTTCCTGCCAGTAGGGCAGTTCGGCGACCCGGACCCGGTGTACCGCCTCATCGGCCATTGCCCGCGCCCAGCGGCGCAGCGAGGTACCGACCGGTTCCAGCACAGGCGGCCGTCCCGAAATCAGCTGCCCCCACGCGTTTGCCAGGTCCGGCAGGATGATCCGCCACGACACCCCGTCGACCACCAGGTGGTGCAGCACCAGCCACAACGAATCGGGTCGGTCCCCACCGCGTTGCAGCCACACCGCCCGCACCATGTCGCCCGAGGCCGGATCCAACTCGTCGGCGGCGAGTTGCAACTCCCGCGCGGCCCAGCTGCCGTTTCCGGCAGCAGTTTCCTGGGCGGCATGTTCGCCGCTGTCGTCACCCGATCGACACGAAATGCCCAGGCTCGGAAGCGCTTCCCGACCGGCAACCCCGTCCGGTGCGGCGGCGGGCCCGCGGTCGGACTCGGAGCGATCGACGTCGGCGTCGATGCGGCTGTGCCGCAACACGGATTCGGCACGCACCATGCCGACCGGCTGAGTGACCATTGTCCATGTTTCGCCGGTCCGGGCCAGCCGGGACCGGAGCATGTCGTGGTGGTCGATGACCGCCTGCAAGGTGGCGCTCAGAGTGGCACGGTCGATGCCCGATGGGAGCTCGACGAGCACCGCTTGGGCGAAACGGGCGAAGTTGCCGTGCGCCAGCACCTCGTCGGCGATCGGCATCGGCGCTATCACGCCGATGCCGCCGCCGGGCAGCTCCTCCAGTATCGCTGCCGCACCGGCCACCTCGGTGGCGACGGCGGCCAGGCCGGCAACGGTCTTTCGCTCGAACACATTCCGCGCGGTGAAGGCCAGACCGGCCGCATTCGCCCGCGCGACCAGCTGTACTGCGACGATGCTGTCGCCGCCGAGCGCGAAGAAGCTCTGCTCTGCTCCCACCTCGTCCAGGCGCAGGACCTCCGCGAACAATCTGGCGAGCAGGTGTTCGCGCGGTGTCGCCGGCGGTCGCGAGACCTGGTCGCGCGCACCGAAATCCGGAGTAGGCAGTGCGGCGCGATCCACCTTGCCCGCAGTGGTCAGCGGCAGCTCGGCGAGCAGCACCACGGCCGAGGGCACCATGTACTCCGGCAGGAAATCGGCGACGAAGACCCTCAACTCGACCGGGTCCGGCACGGTCTCCGACTTGGGCGCCACGTAGGAGACGAGCACAGTGCCGCCGGCCGGTGTGGTAGCGGGGACAGTGACCGCCATCGCCACCTCCGGATGCCGCTCCAGGCAGCTGTCCACTTCGCCTGGCTCGATGCGCAGGCCGCGAATCTGCACCTGCAGATCGCTGCGGCCGAGGAATTCCAGCTCGAGGCCGCGTCCGTGGTCGGCCCACCGCATCATGTCACCGGTGCGGTACATCCGTGTGCCGGGCGCGGCGAACGGCGCGGCCACGAAACTCGCCGCCGTGAGGCCGCATCGGCCGAGGTAGCCGCGGGCCAGGCCGGAGCCGATCAGGTACAGCTCACCGGCGGCGCCCACCGGGACGGGACGTAGTCTGCGGTCGAGAACGACGGCCGTCATCCCGGGCATCGGCCCGCCGATCGCCATCGGGGCATCCTCGTGCATGGGGTCGGGCATTGTCGCGGCGATGGTGGCCTCGGTCGGCCCGTAGCTGTTCACCAGGCGAACCCGGAAGGCCCACCGCGACACCAGGTCTACCGGGCAGACGTCCCCACCGACGACCACCGCACGCAGTGCGGGCACCTCGTCGGGGTCGATCGAGGCGAGCACGGCCGGGGCGACCGAGAGCTGGGTGACCTCGTTGCTGCGCAGCACCGCGGCGAACTCCGGTCCCGCGTAGGCCTGCGGCGGCACGATCACCGAGGTGGCGCCGGAGGCGAAGGCTGCGAGCAGTTCCTCGATGGAAGAGTCGAAACTGGGCGAATCCGCGTGCCCGAGCCGGGATGTCGCGTCGACGTTCAGCGCACGGCGCGACTCGGCGACCAACGTTGCCAGTCCGCGATGGGAAACGGCCACGCCCTTGGGCAACCCGGTGGATCCGGAGGTGTAGATCACGTACACGGTGTTGTCGAGGCGGATCGGGGCGCGGCGGTCGGCGTCGGTGATCGGGGCCGGATCTTGCCGTGCGCACAGTGTTTCGACGCGCGCGTCGTCCAAGTCGAGCCAATCGATGCCGACGGACAGTCCTGCCTGCGCCTCGGTGACGGTCAATCCGAGGACCGCGCCGCAATCTGCGAGCATGTGGGCGATCCGATCTGCGGGCAGCATCGGGTCGATCGGGACGAATGCCGCGCCGGTTTTCGCCACCGCCCACACCGCGAGTACCGACTGCACGGACCGTCCGATCACGATGGCGACCGTGCGTTCCGGGCCCGCACCGCGCGCGATGAGCACCCGGGCGAGCCGAGTCGATTGCGCATCGAGTTCGCTGTAGGTCAGCTGTGTTTCGTCCGAGACAACGGCGGTGCCGTGCGGATTACAGCGTGTACCCAGTGCGAGCAGCTCCGGGAAGGATTGCGGCGCAACCGGTTCCGCCCCCCGCACGGACGTCAGCTCGGTGTACTCGCCGGAGTCGAGCAGTTCGACCGACGACACCGGCCGCTGCGGCCCGGCCGCGAGGAACCGGTGCAGGTAGCCGACGAACCGTTGATGGTGGCGTGCCAGCTCCGCCTCGGTGTAGAGATTCGGGTTGGCTTGGAAATCGATATTGGCGCTCTCGCCGCCGATGCCCGGATACAGATTGACGAACAGGTCGTCGATGATCCCGGAGGTGAGCACCCGCAGCCGACCAACGGCTTCGCCGAGGACCACTTTGGTATCGAGCGCCATGATGTTGATCGAGGGGCCGAAACTCGCGGCTTGATCGCTGGCATAGCCGAGGTCTCGGAAGATGTCTTCCTGGCGATAGCGTTGCCTGCGTAGCGCACCGGTGAGCTCATGCTGCGTGGCACGGATGGCCGCGCCGACCGTGATTTCCTCATCGATGGCGATACGCAGCGGCACCACATTGGCCACCATGCCGCCGGAATGACGCAGTGCGGCGGTGGTGCGCGCCGAAACGGGCAGGCTCAGCAACACATCGTCACTCTCACTGTCCCTGGTGCCGCTCGTGACTCTGGCGAGATACGCCGCGAACGCGGCGACCAGGACCGGCGCCGGGCTCGAGTTCGCCGCATGAGCCACCGATTCGAGCAGCTCGGCGGTTTCCTCCGGCAGGGTTGCGCTCACCAGCAGTGGATGCGCGTCCGCCACCGCCACCGCGCCGGAAAGGCTCACCGCGGTCGGTGCCCCGTCCAGCCGCTGGGCCCAGTACGCACCATCGGCGCGAAAGCGCGCGGAATCGCGGTAGGCGGCGTCGGCAGCGACGATGTCGGTCAGGCACTGCGCCCGCGACGGTGGCTCCGGCGTTCCGTTGACTGCGGCGGTGTAGAGCTCGGCGATCCGGCCGACCATCGTTGCGGCCGCGTAGCCGTCCAGCGCGATGTGGTGGATCCGGCAGTACCACAGCCAGGTGTCGTCGCCGATACGCAGACCGGCGCCCTTCACCAGGCGGTCGTGCAGGAGATCCAGCGGCGCGGTGTAGTCCGCGTGCATCCATTCTCGGGCCGCTCGCATCGGATCCGGTTCCGCACGCAGATCAATGATCGCCTGCTCGGTCTCCATCGTCGGGTCCACCGCCTGGTACGGAATGCCGTCGATCTCGATCAGACGCAGGTAGCCGGTGCCGAACTCACGTCCGGCGCGACAACTCGCAGCGATCATTGCCTCGAGGTCGATGTCGCCGATGCTCTCGATGTACTGAGCCATGGAGATCGGCACCGACCCGGCGATCTGCTGCGCGAACCAGATGCCACGCTGCGCCGCCGAAAGCGGAAACGGACCGGCCGCCATATCCCGTGTCGTCGTGGGATCGGTGTCTACATCCGCCGGTCGGTGCCGCATTGTGTTCCTCGCTCGAGCTATTCCTTGCCCCCGACCATCGGGTGCAAGGACGCTCCCGCAAATCGCTGCATTCGAATCTCTCGCTGCACGCGTATCACATCCTGACGCCACTGTCCGGATGACGTTCCAAGGGGTGCCGTATCCCTCACCATGTGGGGCATACGACCTGCCTGGACCGAATCCCGTCTACCAGTGAATCGTGCCACCGATCTTCACGTGTTACACGACAAAACGAAATGCGATGCTCGAGAAGTTCACCTCCGACGCCGAAATGGCCGAAAAAATGTCGCAGAGATCTGGGCTCGACCTAAAGGTGAGGTTTATATTTCCCGGTGTCGACCTGCGGCATGACCAGTAGAGGCTTACGCCGCCAAAGAGGTAGCCCGTCGCGAATTCACAGAGAGAATTCGTCGACCACAGCATCAACGCAGTGTGTGTGTGATTCCCTCACGCATGCAACCCGCCACCGAAGCGCCCCCTCTGGCATGAATCTGCTCAATGAGTTCTGGGTCATCGACATCAGCAGGTACGCAATCGGGTGCGAATTATCGGGGGCACTGCGCATTCCCTGGAAAAACAAACACAAAGTGCCCGATTCGCACCGCCTTTCATTATTCGAGTCTTGGCCATCGGCTCGAGGGTTCGCTCCAATTTCCCGGAATCACATTGGGGCATGTGGAGATCGGTAAGGGAGATCATCGGAGGCAGAGCACAGCCGCCCGCAATCCGCCTCGTCCTCCTAATGCTCATGCGTAGCAACACGATCAGGTCGGCTCGCCTTTCGCTACTCCTTCTCGGCGCGGCGCACCCTGGCCAACCAAGCCGCTTCGTCGACCACGCTGCCCGGGGTGAGTCCGAGTTGCTCGGCCTCGACAACCACCTCGGTGACACGGCCACGGTAGCGAACGGGCTGCAACTCCTCGAGCACCCAGCCGTCACCGAACGCGTCCGCAATGGCCTCGCGGCCGATGCGCGGACCGAAACCCGGTTCGGCGGTCGAGAGGGCAAGGACATGGACCAGCCCGCCGGGTTTGCACACCCGGTGCAGACTACGGACGTAGTCGGTCGGGTCGCCGTTGTCGTGCGCGAAGACATGGAACAGCGCGCTGTCGATGATGGTGTCGTACAGGGGTTCTCGGCCGAGATCCAGTGCATCGGCAACCTCGAAACGCGCGGAGACACCGTGCGCCTCCGCATTGGCCCTGGCGTAGGCGATCGCGCTCGGCGACAGATCCACCCCGAGCACGTCGTAGCCGAGCCGGGCCAGATGAATGGTGTGCTCTCCGGCTCCACACCCGACGTCGAGCACCGCGCCGCGCACCAGGCCCTGTGCGATCACGTCGACGATCGCGGGCTGAGGCTCTCCGATCACCCACGGCGCGGCACCGCTGTCATAGACGGAATTCCAGAATTCGGCAGGTTGGATCATCCCTCCAGTGTCCAACCTCAACTTCGATTCATGTCAACGCCGGGCCGCGTCGTTCTCGGCCGTGACCGCGGCCGAATCTCGCTGATACATTGCGCAGATGACGGATGCCGGTGCGGCCGTGGAGCTGCGTGAGGCGCGGGCCGAAGACGCGGAGTCCATTGCGGCTATCTGGTACGCCGGATGGCGCGACTGCCATCTGGGAAACGTTCCCGACGAGCTCGTCGCGATCCGTCCGCAGGAGTCGTTCGCACTGCGCGCTGCGCAACGGATCGACGACACGACGGTACTGATGGTCGCCGGGTTCGATGCGTCAGCGACGATGCGCCATGTCGTACCACTCGTGGGGAACCGACCAATCCCACCGCGCGGCAGGCTGTGCGTCGGCGGGATTGTCGCGAGTCCACTCCGCGTAGCACCGCGCCGATCCGCCGAAGCACGCTCCGCACAGGATCAATCCACGAAGCAGGTGGCGCCACAGGGCGCGGCCTGAAATGCGTCGCGGCATCGCGACCTCCTCGACGGTGACGGCGGTTTCGAGCAGAGAGATAGCCTCAGGCCACGGACGATACCGCCGGGTAGCCCTGGAGGAATGCGAAATGAAAGTTGTCGGTGCCCGGTGGCACGATCGGCGCATGGTCACCGTCGAGGACGTGCGCGGACTTGCACTCACCCTCCCTCGCTCCTACGAGGCGGTCGTAGCGGACCGCATCAAGTTCCGCGTCGGTCGGATCGTGTATCTCGCTTTCTCCCGCGACGAGTCGGTCATGGGCTTCGCCTTTCCCAAGCAGGAACGCGCCGCGCTCATCGCGGCCGAACCGGAGAAGTTCCGGATGCCGCGGGTGTCGGATCAGCGCTACAACTGGGTCGACTGCTGGGCGGCCGCCATCGACGAGCAGGAGATGCGCGAACTCGTCATCGACGCGTG
Source organism: Nocardia sp. CWNU-33 (assembly GCF_046764895.1). NCBI lineage: Bacteria > Bacillati > Actinomycetota > Actinomycetes > Mycobacteriales > Nocardiaceae > Nocardia > Nocardia sp. CWNU-33. The sequence goes on from NZ_JBKOQN010000024.1 coordinate 43,619, forward strand.
GCGCATGGTGGTGCCGAAGTTTCTGCACGATCACCCGAGCACGTCCACGTCCGATTCGTAATGCGGCTCATATCCATCGCGCCCATGGCTCCGCGGCACGAGCCGCCGCGACGCCGGCGAGCGATCGTGCCGCCTCGGCCGTGCCGACGGGTTAACCTCGGGCATGCCAACTACGTTGCCTGCCAAGGCTGTGGATGCGATCAACGGCGGTTTGCTCGCCCATCTGGTCACGACCAACGCCGACGGCTCACCGCACGTCCGCTGCGTGTGGACCCACGCCGAGGCCGACGCACTCACTATCGGGTCGATGGGCCTGGACAAACGCTATGTCCGCAACCTGCAACGTGATCCCCGCGTCGCGGTGTCCTATCAGTCCGGCCGGATCGACGACTACGGTCTCGCCGAATACGTGGTCGTCGAGGGCAATGCCGTGGTGGCCGGGCCCGGTGGCCGTGAGCTGCTGAACCGGCTCGCCAAGTTCTACATAGGACCCGACTCCGACTTCCTCTCCGATCCGGCGGCCGGTGACGGTGACCTCATCCGCGTGACCATCACCAAAGTCAGTGGCATCGGCGACTGGCTGAACTGACTCACCCTCGCGGCCGCGACAGCGGCGCCGCCGAGCGCGGCCGCGCGGGTTCCGATGGCCCGGAGCTGGACCTGGTGTTCGGCAATCGACTCCCCGGCGAGCTGATCTGGCGCGACCGCCTGGTGTGGGCAGGCCCGCCCGGCGTTGCCGCTGCGGACGATCCGATCCCCTTCGTGACGTACCCGCCGCCCAGTCTCACCAGACGGATCGCATTACAGGCACTCGATCGCGCAGGCCGAGTCTGGCGCACCACCTGTGTCAGCGACAGCCAACTCGGCCTGCGCGCCGCAGCGCTCGCCGGCCTCGGCTACGTCGTCCACGCCGCAAGCCTGCTGCCCGACGGCCTCGTCGAACTCGAGGCGCCCCACCTGCCTGCCCTCTGCGACCTCGAATTCGTCCTCATGCATCGCCGCACCCACCCGACCGCTCCAGAACAGGCACTCCACGCTGCCGTCACTGCCAACGCGCGTCGCCTGCACGGACTTCGGCCTTCCGACACCGATGGCCGTTAGCATGCACCCCATGACGCAGACCCGGAGATGGCGTACGTCGATGCTGGGAGCCTGCGTGGTAGCGCTGACTGCCACGGGATGCATCGGTGCAGTCGATCGCGGCGACTTCGAGAACCTGGTACACGAACGGGGCGGCGGGTTGGTGACCGCACTGCCGGCCGCGGCGATCGAGGCCTTGCGGGAGCGCTTGGGGGTGGCGGACTTTCAGACCAGCGTCATCCTGTTGACCGCGCCGAACTCGTCGCAGTTGCGGATCGTCGTGCCCGATCAGCCGCCCCAGCTCACCCGATTCCTCAGCGAGAAAAACAACCTCGCGGGCCCGCAGGCGTGGGCGCACTTGCGTATTCGGGTACCGCAGCAGTCCGAGCAGCTCGACGACTACACGTTCGGTCAGGGGTCGCTGAGCAAACCTACGCCGGTGCAGGTGTCGGCCTCCGACGATCTGGACGGGGAGGCGTTCGCGGTCAGCGAGGTGACCGGCTTGTCGCGGATCGAGGATGTCGTCGATACCGCACTCGCGCGCAGCGGGCTCGAACAAGGCTATGTATCAACGATTTTGGCGAATCGATTCGGCCGCGACATTCTGATCACCGTCAACGTCACCTCGCCGCGTGCCGCAGCGGTCGCCCAGTTCGACAGGGCCGGAGCGTTCATTCGGGTGCAGCGGGCATGAGTCTCGGGAAGCTGACGATGGCCCTCGCCGCGATCGCGGCATGCACCGCCATTGTCGGATGCATACTGCCGATTGCGATCTGGCCCGGAGAGGCGAAGCTGACCGCACCGTTGTTCTGCGCCGAACCGTACCTCGAACCGATGATCGTATCGGACACCTTCGTCGACTCCGAAGGCACCGGAACAAATTTCACGCTGTATTGCGTGGGCGATCGTGGCCAGTTCACCGATGAGGGCTTCCTGCTGCCGTGGCTCGCACTGTGGGCCGCACATACGGTGCTCGCCGGCGTGGTGCTGCTGCTGATCGCCGCATCCCATCGCAACAGACCCGAAATTTCCGACACCGTGCCCGAAATCTCCGACCCGCTGTAGTCCGGGCACGGACCGGCGGTGGGCCGGTGTTGACACTGGCCAGTGTGAACACCGATCAGGACGTGCCCTACCTGCGCAAACAGTGGACATCCTCCGATGGCAGACGTTGGATCGAACCATTCAGCACTGTGGAGGGAGGTCGACGATGAAGCTTTCCGCGCTCATCCTCGCCACCGCCGGGATAATCCTTGCCGGATCCGGAACCATCGAATTGCTCGACGCCATAGACGGGCCCGAGCAGACCTCGGTCGTCCAGCTGACCGACAACCACCCGATCGGTGAGTGCCAGTAGGGCAAACGTCGTTCCGGGCTCGACGATCGTGGCCGTGCGTGCACAGCGCGTGGAAGATGCGCTGAGGCAAGTAAGTTGAGTCCATGAGTGTCTGGATGGGCCTGGTTTCCTTCGCCGCTGTGGCAGGACTGCTCACGCTGGTTCCCGGCGTGGACACCGCACTGGTGCTGCGCGCCGCCATTGTCCGAGGCTCCCGCCACGCCTTCGCGACGGCGCTCGGCGTGGGGACCGGTGTGCTGGTCTGGGGCGCGGCTGCGGCGTGCGGCCTTTCGGTATTGCTGACCACCTCGCATCTGGCCTACACGGTGTTGCGGATTGCGGGCGCGGTGTATCTCGTCTGGCTCGGCGTCAAGACCTTGGTCACGCTGTGGCGCGGTCGTGGGTCCACCGCCGGCGTTGACGACGGCGCCGGCGACGCGAGCGGTGGCCTGCTGCGCGCGTGGGCGCGCGGTGCGGCCACCAATCTCCTCAATCCGAAGATCGGCGTCTTCTACATCGCGATGCTGCCCCAGTTCATCCCGCCGGAGGCGCCACACCTGGCGATGGGGGTGGCGCTCGCGGTGGTCCACGACATCGAGGGAATGCTGTGGTTCAGTGTGCTGATATTCGGCGTGCGGTTCACGAGAACGTGGATAGCCCGCCCCTCGGTCAAGCGAGCGATGGAAGCGATGACCGGCTCGGTCCTGCTGGCTTTCGGAGTGAAGCTGGCATTGTCCGAGACGCCGTGAGCATTGCGGCTACTTCTCGATTCCTTCGAAGTCGAACAGTCCGTTCCAGGTGAGCTCGGCCTTCTTCACTCGGTCCGACCGTCCCGCGGCAGCAACGTAATCGAACAGCGGGATGTCGGCCATGTCCTTGATCAGCAGAGTCTGAGCCTGGGCCACGATCTTGTAGGACTCCTCCAAGGTCGCAGCGGCGAGCGCCGCATCGAGCAGGGCGTCCAACTCGGGGTTCTTGTAGTCGACATTGTTGATCGTGGAGAAGCTGTAGTACATGGAGGTCAGGAACTGCAGCATGGTGGGGTAATCGCCCTGCCAGCCGTAACGGAACGCTTTACCGATGGCCCTCGAATTCACCAGGTCCCGAATGTTTTTGAACGTCGGATACGGCGCACCGGCCGCATCGATACCGAGGGTGTTCTTGATACTGTTCGCGACCGCTTCGACCCACGCTTGGTGGCCGCCGTCGGAGTTGTAGGCGATCTCGTAACGACCCGACCACGGTGACATGGCATCCGCCTGCGCCCACACCTTCTTGGCCTCCTCCGGGTTGTACTTCAATACCTCGGAGCCCGGCAGGTTCCCGTCGAACCCGGGCAGGGTGCTCGCGGTGAAATCACGCGCGGGCTTCCTGAGACCCTGGAAGATGTTCTCGGAGATCTGTTCTCGATTGATTGCCATCGACAACGCTTTGCGGCGCAGCAGACCCTCCTCGCCGCCGAAGTGCGGAACATTGGTCTGGATGCCGAGGCACGCCTTGTACGCGATCGGCTTGGTGATCGCCCGGTCGCCCAGATCTTTTTTGTAGGTCGAGAGTGCTGAGTCCGGGATGATATCGAGGGTATCGAGATTGCCCGCCAGCAGATCGGAGTAGGCCGTGTCGAACGACTGGTACATCACAAATCGCAGACCCTTGTTCTTGGCCGGGCGCCCGCCTCGATAATCGGGGTTGGGCGCCAGATCGATCTTGACGTTGTGCTCCCACGTTTCGAACTTGTACGGCCCGTTGCCGACCGGGTTCGCACCGAAGGCCTTCATGTCCTTGAACGCCACCTCGGGCAGCGGATAGAACGCGATGAAGCCCAATGCGGTCTCGAAATCGATGGACGGTTGCTTCAACTCCACGGTGAAGGTTCGTTCGTCGACGATCTTCAGCCCCGACATCGTCTGTGCCGTAGGCTTTTCCGCCGACACCTCGTCATATCCGAGGATCGGGTCGAACATCGAGCCCTGCAGCTGCGCATTGGTGCCGAGTGCGCCGTAGTTCCAGGCGTCGACGAACGACTTCGCCGTCACGGTCGTGCCATCGGTGAACTTCCAGTCCGGCTTGATGGTGATCGTGTAGTTCTTCCGATCCGTCGACTTGATCGACTCCGCCACCTCGTCATGGGCTACCCCGTTCGCGTCGTAATACTTCAGACCCGCGAACAGTCGATCGGTGACACGACCGCCCATATTCTCGTTGGTATTGGTGGGCACCAAGGGGTTCTGTGGCTCGCCGCCATTCGTTGTGACGATATCGGTCTCGGCATTGTCGCTCGACGAACATGCGGACAGCCCGACGCTTGTGGCAAGCAGTGCCGTCGCGATCAACGCTGTAGCTCTGGTGAATCTCAACGCGTTCTCCTGGTTAGAGAAGGAGCGAATCCACGGCACGCACGTGAGGTCGACCACCGCAATGCCGATGTGGTTCGCCTAATGCCCTCGGACAGTAGCGATTCGAACGCACGTTGTCCTCGGATCCACCGATCATCCGATCCTTTCGGGCTCGTCGCGCGGTCGACCGGCACCGCAGCTCAGGTCAATGTCTGCGCCAAGAACTCATCGATTATGTGGGGAGATTTTCCGCCACCGCCACCGCCACCGCCGACGCGGCCCGCGGTAACTGCAAAGATATTGGCTCATGACCAGCTATGTCCTCGCCGTCGACCTCGGCAAGACAAGCTGTCGGGGCTCCTTGCGGGTCGACGGCGGCCAGACGCGATACGCCGAAGGGCGGGGCTCCCCCGGCCTCGCGAACGCGGGCGGCGTTGCCGCGGCGGAGCATGCGATTCGCGCCGTCATCGACCAGATCGCTCCGACAACGCCTTTCGTCCTGTCTGTTGGTGCGGCGGGGGCCGCGTCCGCTCCGGAGGCTGCCGCGGTCCTCGCGCAACACCTGGCCGCAGTGCGCACCATTTCCTCGGTCGCCGCCACATCGGTCGCGGTGACCTCCGACGCCGTCACCGCCCATGCGGGAGCGCTCGGCGGATCACCGGGTGTCGTCCTCACGGCGGGCACCGGAGCCGTTGCGACAGCGGTCGACGCCGCCGGACGTTTCACCAGGGTCGATGGTTGGGGACCGCTGCTCGGTGACGAGGGCAGCGGCGGGTGGATCGGTTCCGAAGGCCTGCGGGCCGTATTGCGCGCCCACGACGGCCGCGCTCCACGCACCGCTCTGGTCGATTCGGTCGGTGAGCTGTATGGCATCACCCTGGACGAGTTGCCGAAATATCTGGGGCAACAAGACAATCCAGCTCTGATCGCCGCTCGCTTCGCCCCGTTCGTCGCCACCGCCGCCGCGACCGACGAGACAGCGGCCACCATCATGACGGCCGCGGGCGGTGCGCTGGCCCGGACGGTCCTCGCCGCGATCGACCGATCCGGCATCCGTCCTCCGGTGCCGTATGCGATCACCGGAGGCCTGCTGAAACTCGGCGCAGCGTTACTGGACCCCCTCGATCATTCGATAGCGCACGCGATCGATCGCCGGGCACCGCTGGGTGATCCGATCGACGGCGCGGCACTCCTGGCCCTCGACCCGACGACCGCGCTCGAAGCATTGGTGGCGCGAATAGCCTGACAAATATTGACACCGCACATGTGACGACTGACACTTATTTGCATTAGTCCGCCGCGTCACCGGGGAGTTGCGATGAACGCACTCAATCTCGCCGTCATCGTCGTATACCTCGTCGTCGTCGCCTGGATCGGCCTACGCCTGTCCGGGAAGCAGAAATCCAGCAGCGACTACTTCGTCGGCGAGGGGCGAATGCCCTGGTGGACAGTGTGTTTCTCGGTTGTCGCGACCGAGACGAGCGTGCTCACGGTCATCTCCGTCCCCGGCGGCGCCTACACCGACCAGGGTTTCGGCAATGTCGAGCTGGCACTGGGCTACATCATCGGCCGCACGATCGTGGCGATCGCCTTGATCCCGCTGTACAAACGCGGCGGCTTCGTCAGCGCCTACCAGTACCTCGAGCTGCGGTTCGGCCGCTATCTGCAGGGTGTCGCTTCGGTGACATTCGTCTTCACCCGGTTGCTCGCCGAGGGCGTGCGCCTGTTCGCCTCCGCCATCCCGATCAAGCTGCTGCTCAGCGAGTTCGGCCTGAACATCGGCTACGACGTCATCATCGTCGCACTGACACTGCTGACGGTCGTGTACACCTACCTCGGCGGCATCAAGGCCGTCATCTGGACCGACGCACTGCAGATGGGCCTCTACCTCACCGGAGCCATCATCGCGATCTGCGTCCTCACCGGTCATGTCGGAGCCGACGGCTGGTCGGATGCGTTGCACGCAGGCAAGTTCCGTGTCTTCGACACCGATTTCGATCTCGGGCACGTCCTCACCAACAGCTTCGCACTGCCGACGGCGATCCTCGGCGGCGCACTCTTCGCCATGGCCTCGCACGGCTCCGACCAGTTGATCGTGCAGCGCATCCTCGCGACGAGGTCACTGCGCGACAGTCAGCGGGCGATGATCGCCTCCGGTGTCTTCGTCGCGCTGCAATTCGCGGCGTTCTCCCTGGTCGGTGCGTTGCTGTGGTCATACAACGGTGGCAAGACACCCAAAGAGCTCGGCCTGTCCAGCGCCGACAGCCTGTATCCCGACTTCATTCTGCACGGCCTGCCGGTGGTGATATCGGGGCTGCTGGTCGCCGGAATCCTCGGCGCGGCGATGGGTTCGCTGTCCTCCGCGCTGAACTCGATGGCGAATTCGACCGTCGCGGACATCATTCGCAGCTTCAGCCGCACCGCGATCTCCGATGAGTCACTGCTGCGGCTGGCGCGGGTCATGACGCTGGTGTGGGCGGTGCTGATGGCACTGTTCGCCATGGGATTCAGCGCGACGACCGGCAACGTCTACCTCACGGCGCTCACGATCGCGGGATACACCTACGGGGCGCTGCTCGGGGCCTTCTTGCTCGGTCGGCTCGTCGCGCGCGCCAACCAATTCGATGCCATCGTCGCCTTCGTCGTCACCGTGATCGTGATGACGTTCGTCGTGCGGGTCATCAAGATTGATGTCACGGTCGCGGGGAAGGTGACAGAGAAGGGCATCGCCGCTCAGTGGCTGGTGCCGATCGGCGTGCTCGTCACGTTGGCGCTCGGTGGGCTCACCAGCCGCTTCCATCCGGCATTCGCACGCACCGAGACCGAACCGATCGAGGTGGTGGTCTGATGCGGGTCATCGGGTTGATGTCGGGCACCTCCCACGATGCGATCGACGCCGTCGGCGCGGACATCGTCGCGCGGGAGGGCACCATGTATGTCCGCGTAGTCGGGCTGCTCAGCCGGCCATATCCCGACTGGCTGCGCGCGGAACTGATCGCGGCACTGCCGCCCGGCTCGCTCGACATGGCGGCCGTGTGCAGGCTCGACACCGCCATCGGACAGGCGTTCGCTGCTGCCGCCGGTGCAGCCATCGACGAGTTCTTCGGCGGCACAGTCGATCTCGTCGCATCGCATGGTCAAACCGTCTACCACTGGGTGCGCGACGGCACCACGCACGGCACGCTGCAGCTCGGGCAGCCCGCGTGGATCGCCGAGCGCACCGGTGTGCCGGTCGTCAGCGACTTCCGCGCACGCGACGTCGCCGCGGGCGGGCAGGGCGCACCACTGGTCGGGCTGTTCGATGTGCTGTGGCTGGCCGGGCGCCCGGGTTGCTCGGCAGCGCTCAATATCGGCGGCATCGCCAACGTGACCGTCACCGGCGACCCACCGGCGGCGTTCGACACCGGACCGGGCAATGCGTTGATCGATGCGGCGGTCGAGCTCGTCACCGGCGGCAGCGAACACTTCGACCGCGACGGTGTCCGCGCTGACCGCGGGATGGTGGACGACTCCCTACTGGAAACCCTTCTCGCAGAGCCTTATTACGACGCCATGCCGCCGAAGACGACCGGTAAGGAGCTGTTCAATCGCGGCTACCTCGAGCGCGTGTTGCAGGGCCGGACGTTGGCCGACGACGATATCGTCGCCACCGTGACCGCAGTGACCGCACGCACCATCGCCGATGCCCTCGGCTCTTTCGAACCCACCGAAGTCATCGCCTCGGGCGGGGGAACACGCAACCCCACCCTCATGGCGATGGTGCGTGAGCACCTGCGCACCACAACGCTGCGCACCTCCGACGAACTCGGCCTGCCCTCGGCCGCCAAGGAGGCCACGGCATTCGCCGTACTCGGCTTCCTCACCGTGCACGGGCTCACAGGCAACCATGCAGCCTGCACCGGAGCGGCACATGCGACGGTGCTCGGGTCTCTTACACCCGGCGCAGCGGGATTCGACTTCCCCGCGACTCCGACCACGCCCCTGCAACGCCTCACGGTGGCGGGGTGAACCATGACAGAAGGTGAGGATATCCGCACCCGACTACTCGCGGCCATCCCACAGCTCACCCCGAGCGCGCTGAAGGTTGTGCGGGTGATTCAGCACAACCCTTCGGGCGCCGCGCAGCTGACGGTGAATCAACTCGCGGAGCGGTCCGCGACCAGCACGTCTGCGGTCGTTCGGCTGGCCAAAATGCTCGGCTATGAGGGCTATCCGCAGCTGCGTCTCGCACTGGCCGCAACGGGCGCCGAGGACCGGGCACCGGTGTTCGCCACCGACATCGACGCCGACGATGCGCTGTCGAAGGTGCTGCACAAGCTGACCGCCTTCGAGACCGAGGGGATGCTGGCGACCGCGGAACTCGCCGACCCCGCGACCATGGAGGCGGTCGTCGACGCACTGGTCGGGGCGCGGCGTGTGCAGCTCATCGGAATCGGGGCGTCCGGGCTCGTCGCGATGGACATGGCGCAGAAGCTGACCAGGATCGGAATGTGGTGCGGTGCTTGCACATCCGAGGACGACGCACTCGTGCAGGCGAGCCTGCTGGAGCCAGGCGACGTGACTGTCGCTTTCTCGCACTCCGGCCAAACCGCAGGGGTCGTCGACGCGGTGCTCCGCGCGGTGAGCGCCCAGGCGACGACGGTCGCCGTGACGGCCGGAGCCCAGTCGAAGCTGGCTCGTTCGGCCGCACACACAGTGCTCGTGGCCGGTCGCGAAGACGGATTCCGTTCCGCGGCAATGGCGAGCCGGATGAGTCAGCTACTCGTCGTGGACGCGCTCTACGTCGGTGTCCTGCAGCGCACGCCATCGGCGCCTGCGGCCTTGCGCCGAACCTATGACGCTGTCGCGGATCGTCGGACGAAGGAGCTGGGGTGAGCCGCACTCGCGGTGCACTGACGGCGTGGGCGAACACCTACGGCGCACGGATCGGGTCGATCTCACGCGGGACACAGGAGGCGAAGTGCACAACATCGGATCATTGACCACCGAACTGCCGAACCCGCGCACCACCGCACTCGACTCGATGCCGCTCGTCGAGCTGCTGGCCACCATGAACGCCGAAGACGCAGGCGTGGCCGCTGCTGTGGCACAAGCAATTCCGCAGATCGCACGCGCCGTCGAGCTGATCGTCGAGTCGCGGCGGCGCGGCGGCAGGCTGATCTATATCGGTGCAGGCACCAGCGGCAGGCTCGGCGTGCTCGACGCGGTCGAATGCCCACCTACCTTCGGCATCGATCCCGGTGAGGTCGTCGGGATCATCGCCGGCGGTCCCGAAGCATTCTCGAAGGCAGTGGAGGGCGCCGAGGACGATCCGGCGCGCGCCGAACAGGACCTGGCCGCAGCAAATCTCACTGCTGCGGATGTCGTCGTCGCCCTGGCGGCGAGCGGGCGAACCCCCTACGCCATCGGGGCGTTGCACTACGGGCGGTCGGTGGGTGCCGCAACCGTCGCGATCTCCTGCAACCGCAATGCCGACTCGAGTGCGCATGCCGACGTGGGCATCGAGATCGAGACCGGCCCGGAGGTAGTGACCGGTTCCACCCGGCTGAAAGCGGGCACCGCACAGAAGATGGTCTGCAATATGCTCTCGACCGCGACCATGGTCCAGGTCGGCAAGGTCTACGGCAACCTCATGGTCGACCTGCACCCGACCAACGTCAAGCTGGTCGACCGGGCCCGTCGCATCATTGCCGAGGCCACCGGAGTTGACGCGCCCACTGCCGCAGCCCTGTTGGATGCCGCGGGCGGTCACGCGAAGACCGCCATCGTCATGCAGCTGGCCGGGGTCGACGCAGCAGCTGCACGGAAACTGCTCGACCGAACGCAAGGATTCGTACGCACCGCCGTTCGGTGAATTGTGGCCACCAGTGTCGAGCGGCAATAGCGCAGTGGCGCACGGGATCGGATTTCCTCTGTGCGGTCCATTCGATGACCGCGCCCACCCCATCACCCCTGACCAGGAGATCACGAAACTACCGGCACGCTGTGGCGATCCACGCTGCGATCTTGGTCGAGCCCTGAAAGCTGGTAGCTCCAGTCCGCTTCTCGTCGAGCAGGCACGTGGGGTCCACTGACGCGAAAAGTCGCGCTTAGCGGTGTGTGCCGTGTTCGGGCAGGGGGTCCGGGAACATCGGCGAGAACAGTCACGCTAAGCATTTACCGCACATAGCCGCACACTATGTGCGGTAACCTTTGAGTCGTCCTGGCGCGATGCGTCTTTCGGGTGAGGTCGACTCAGGAAGCTATCTGCGATAGCGCGGCGGAGGTTGCGGAGTGGGGCGGGTTCATAGGATGCCGACACCAGTGCGGGGTGTGCGGTTGGCGGACGCGGTGCGGATTTACTTGGCGACGATCACGGTGCCCAACACCCGTGCGACCTACGCGGCGGCGCTGGATCGATTGGTGGCCGACTTCGGGGCCGACACCGATGTGGCGCTACTGGGCTCGGAGCCCGATCGGGTCAGCGGCTGGCTCACGTTCGTGTGGGGCGACAAGGCCGCCAAGACGTTCAACATCCGGTTGACCGCGCTCGCGGCGGCGTGCGGATACTGGCGCGAGCAGGACTGGCTGGTCGGTGATCCGCTGGTGCGGCTGCGGGCCCGCCCCGCGCCTCCGGACACCAGCAAGGCGTTGAGTCGCGACCGAGTCGCGCGCATCCTGGGATCGGATGCGCCGCTGCGCGAACGGGTGTTGTGGCATCTGCTCTACGAATCCTCCGCCCGCGCGGAGGAGGTGCTGATGTTGGATGTCGGCGACCTCGACACCGCGAATCGGTGTGCGGTGGTCCCCCGTAAGGGCGGGGCACGCGAGGTCATCGCGTGGCAGACCAGCACCGCCCGGCTGTTGCCGCGGATGCTCACCGGCCGCAAGTCCGGTCCGCTGTTCCTGACCGACCGCAAGGCCCGCCCGTCGGTGGCGACCAACGACGTCGACCCGACGACGGGGCGAGCACGACTGTCCTACCGACGCGCGGCCGAGCTGTTCGAGGCCCACACCGAGGATTTCGACGGCGGCCCGTACACGCTGCACCAGCTACGTCATTCCCGGTTGACGCACGCCGCCGAGGACGGCGCGTCGACACCAGTGCTGATGAAATTGTCGGGACATACCTCGGTACGCAGCCTCGCGAAATACGCGCGGGTGTCCGACGAAGGGCTACGGCGCTATCAGGCAGACAGTGACCCGGCCGCACGTCGCCGGGCGGGCCGCTGATGTGCCGCCGATTGCCGGTCACCCCTGCCCACAGCAGGAACCAAGGGACCACCTCCGACCGGGGGCTACGCCATATCTGTTGTCTTTCCGGCATTGTCGAACACGTCCACAATCATCCCGGGATGGGTGTCGTCCATCCTCACCCGAGCATCGAACCCTCCTAGCAGCAGGATCTCGTGAATCGCAGCGGCCATGATGCGGCGGACTTGATCGCGGTAGCCGTAGCGCGAGGAGGATGAAAACAGCTCATCCAGTCGTTCGTCCATAGGTCGGTGATCCTCGGATGGCGAGAACAAACTCGCGCTCACCTGCTCTGCTTCGTCAGAAAGGTCTCCGGAGACAACCCACGCCGCCGTGACATGAGGTGTGTCGTCGAACCCCGCGCCGAGTGCAATTCCTCCTGTGCCGCGAAATGCGCTGTGAAACGACTCGTGATCCAAGAACGGCAGGCCAACTTTCCGCAGTTCATCGGCGACCAGCTTTGCAAGTTCAGAGCTATCCATCAGGCAATGGTGGACAAATCCAGTCACGTCGCCTTCTCAGGACTGGAAAATGGTCTCGTAACGCCTCAGCCGCACGATGTCCTCGACGAGTACCGCCGTGGCCGCCGACACCGGCGGCTCATTCGTCGTCGGGGGTGTCGGGATCGCGCAGCGGCCGGTGGGCTCCGCCGAGGTCGGGCAGGTAGAAGCTGTAGTGCCCGTCGATGCCGATATGACCGCGCAGGAACGGTGACAGCCTGGCCACGTCCGCCTCGGCGACCGGGTAATCCTGGGCGCGCAGTTCGGTCAGGGCGCGGTCGAGGTAGACGGTGTTCCACAGCACCACACAGTTGAGGACCAGACCGAGCGCGGAAAGCTGGTCTTCCATGCCTTCGTAGTAGGCGCGGGTCATTTCTCCCTTGCGGCCGTGGAAGATTCGCCGCGCGAGGTCGTGGCGGCCCTCGGTGAGGTGGGCCTGGGCCTTGATCTCGCGGCGGTAGGGTTCGTCGTCAGCCAGCCGCAACACGTGCAGGGATTTGAAGATCCGCCCGAAGTGAGCGACGGCGTGCCCGAGGGAGGTCGGTTGCCCGTCACGGGAGATCATGCGGGTGACCTCGTGGGCAGAGACCTCACCGGTGTGGATCGATACCGCGATCCGGCACATATCCTCCCAATGCCGGGTGATCCGCTCGAGATCGATCCGGCCGCGGGCGGCCTTGTCCAGGGGCCCGTAGTCGGCGGCCGGGTTGATCCGCCACAACCGCTGATCGGGCAGGTTCGCCAGCTGCGGCCGGTATTGACCCCCGAGCAGGTGCAGCAGCCCGAACACGATGTCGCTGTATGAGCCTGTATCGGTGATGATCGTCTCGGGCACGGTGCCGCCTTGCTGGCGCAGCACCACGTCCACGGCATGCAACGAATCGCGAGGGGTGCCCGAAAGCACCTGCGCGGCAAGGCCAGCGGCCTGATCGTTGATCATGTTCAACCAGGTGATGCCGCGTTTGCGGCCGAAATACTTCGGGTTGGGGCGGGCGTGGATGGTGCGGACCGGGACCACGAACCGCAACCCGTCCACCGAGGCGACCAGCCCGCCGCCCCACGCGCGGGCCAGCGGGATCCGCGCTTGGGCCTCGATCAGCGCGGTGTTGGCCGCGGCGAGGGTGTCGAACCGGATGTAGGACTGATCGACGTGGTGCAGCCGATCCCTGGTCAGCGCCTCCACGCCGGGGCTGGTCACCGGCCCGAACCCGACGTTCATCGCGTGCGCGCACAACACCGCCGCGACCGACAACCCGAGATCGGCGACCCGCGCGGGGTTGCCGGAGACGTGGGTGAACGCCTCGGTGAACCCGGGCTGCCACGACATCACCTCCAGCACCAGCTCGGGCAGATCGATGCGCGGCAGCATCGACTCCACCCTCCGGCGCAGATCGGTCAGGCTCGGCGGGTCGGGCACCGCGACCAGCGCCGCGGCGTGCAGCTTGCCTTCGTCATCGACCGTCGCCGGGGTATCGGCGTCCAACCGGGACGCTACCTCCCGATACGCGGCGTCCAGCACCGTCGCGTGATCGGCGAGCATCCCGGCCGCCTCGACCGGAAGGCCCAGCGCGTTCAAGCCCGCCTCGCGCGCTGCTTCCCAGCTCGTCCCGGTCAGCAGGTGCGCGCGAGGATCGCGCCACTTCGACGAGGACTCGACGAAGATGTTGCGGTGCTTGATATGCCGGTGGAACTGCTCGAGCAGGCAGAATGTGTAGGCGGCCCGGTCGACGGTCTCTTCCGGCCGACCAGCGGGGTAGACCAGCCGCTGCCAGACCCCGCCGATCAGGTCGTGGTCGACCCGGCGGGCATCGAGCCACCGTGCCCCCGACCCTCCGGGTTTGGCCGAGATTATCTCGGCCAGGGTCTTCATCGCGGCCAGCACCGGCGCACCCTCCGGGGTCGCGCCGAACACGATGGTGCGCATCAACCTGGGCAGGAACGGTCGGACCGTGGCGAACCGCCCGGCCAGCTCCTCCATTCGTTGCCCGTCCAGCTCGGCATCACCAGCCGGGACGAGTTCCTCTATGGCCGCGACCGCCGACCGTAGTTCGGTGCCGGTGACCTTCTGCTCGATCAGGTCCCACACGATCGACAGTTCGATGCCCTGGTCGATCTCCACCATTTCCAGCAGCACCCGCACGGCCTCGGCGAGGCGGCCCGCGTTGCGTGACACCCGCGGATAGCGGCGCAGCTTCTCGTCCTTGGACTCGCGTTCGGCCTTGGACAACAACTCCGTGGTCATCAACAGGTCGAACAGCTCCAGCACGTCATCGGCGGCCCGCGCGCCCAACACCGACACCGTGGCTACCAGCACCGCCAACCGATGCTCGCGCGTCATCCGCCGCAGCCCAGTCGCCTTGCCTGACAAGCCATGTTGGGCCAGCCCCAGCAACCGGCGCGGCGGCACCGCCGACACATCCACGCCCGCCGAACCCGCTACCGCCAAGTCCCCGACCCGCTCCAATGCGGCGAGCATCCCTCTCGATGACGCCCGGAACACGCCCTTGCGGAGCCGATCCAGCTCGCTGGACCGCTGTTTCGTCCCCGCCGGCACCTCCAGCAAGCCCAGCAGCACACCCGCGGACGAGGCGGGCACCTGCCCAGCCAGCTGCGCCCACAGTCGTTGTTCGGCCGATTCCCGCCCGGCCGCGACCAACTTCTCCAACGTCGTCACACCCGGCAGCAACACCTTCCGGGCCCGGCACCAGGCCACCGCGCCCTCGAAGATCGCCTTCGGCCCATCACCGTGATCCACGCCTGATCAGCGATCCACGCCGCCAACTCCGGCTCCGCGTCAGCGAACGGCACCAGCCTGTACTCGGCGACTATCTCGGCCTGATGCTCGAACCGGGTCGTGCGCCGCACCATGTACTCACCCAGGCAGGAGGGATCACCGATCTCCAGCTGCTCGGCGAGATAGGCCACCAGCTCCGGCGGTACTTCGATCGGATCAGCCAGGAACATCCCCAGATAGCGGACTGTCACCACCTGCACCGCGAACCCGAGCCGGTTGTATTCCCGGCGTCGCGCCGCGATCAACCGCCGGTCCTCATCATCCAGGTAGCAGAACCGCTCCAACTCCACACGGGACAACACATCGAACCGCCCGTAACCGGGCACACCGTCATCAATCACGCCGACATGAAATCACCAGCACAACAACAGGATTCAGCCTGTCCGCTTAGCGTGACTTTTCTCCCGGATGCTCCTCAACCCCCAGGCAGAAACTTCGGCTGGCTCGCCGCAGACGCGGGCCGGTGTTCCTGACCGACCGCAAGGCGAAACCTGGTGTCGCCGTGGACGATATCGACCCGCCGACCCTGTGGGGGCGGTTGTCGTATCGACGGGCGGCCCTCGAATTGTTCGAGTACCACACCGCCGACTTCGCCCGCGGGCCCTTCACGCTGCATCAACTCTGTCATAGCCGGTTGACGCACGCGGCGGAGGACGGGGCGTCCACGCCGATGCTGATGCGCATGAGCGGCCACGCCTCGGTACGGTCCCTCGGAAAAGTACGCGCGCCCGTCGGCCGAGTCGTTGATTCGGTGGCAGGCTCAGACCGATCCCGCCGCCAGCCACCGCCGTTGAGCTATCGCGCGGTGGCCGGATCCCAAACGAGGTGCCCGCGCGGATGCAGCTGCGCCTCCGCCCACATTCCGCAGTGGGAGTGGCTCTTTCGTAGTGACAGTAGGTCATGCGGCGGGTTGATGGTCGTCGAGGGGGGATTTGTTGGTGTTCCCAGGTGAGGGACCTGGACAGACTCGAGCCGCTGATCCTGGAGCACATTACGACTACATCGACCGGCATATCGCCGAGGGCTGACGAGATCCCGGCCGCTACCGAGCCAGCTCGATGCCGCCCTGCACCTGCGGCGCATGCATAATTGCTGGGCCGCTGCTCTCCGGCGGTATCAGGAAAGGACTTTTGGTTTGTCGCCCGATCCGATGACCGTGCACCCACTGCCTGCTCATGACCGCGTGGTGTTCCTCAGGCCGCTGATCAGTTCGCCGAAAATCGTTGTGGGGGACTACACCTACTACGACGATCCCGACGGTGCGACCGGTTTCGAGCAGCGCAACGTGCTCTATGCCTACGGGCCGGAACGGCTGATCATCGGCAAGTACTGCGCCATCGCGGCGGGAACCCGGTTCCTGATTGCCGGGGCCGAACATCCGACGATGGGCGTCTCGACGTTCCCGTTCACGATGTTCGGCGGCCGCTGGGCCGAGCAGACTCTGGATATTGTCACCGGGATGCCCAGCAGGGGTGACACTGTCGTCGGCAACGATGTGTGGTTCGGTCACGGCGCGACCGTGCTACCCGGGGTGCGTATCGGTGACGGTGCGATTATCGCGGCCGGTGCGCTGGTCACCGCGGACGTTCCGCCTTACACCATCGTTGGCGGTAATCCGGCCACGCCGATCCGCCGTCGTTTCGACCCTGCCGACGTCGACCGCTTGCTGCATGCCGCCTGGTGGGATTGGCCGGTCGAGCTGGTCACCGAGCACGCCCGCACGATCATGGCCGGCGCCCCGGCCGACATCGAACGCATCGCCTCCGTGCATCGTGGGGCGAGCAGCCGATGACGACCGTCGAAGAAAATCCGGTAGCCGGCGCCGGCGAGGGTCCGTACGCCATCGTCACAGGCCCCGATAGCGCACTGTGGTACACGCTGGTCCACAGCGGCCGGATCGGGCGACTAATTCCTGGCCGGCAGCCCACAATCCACCAACTCGACCCGGACTGCGGCCCGACGATCATCGCCGCCGGACCTGACGATGCGTTGTGGTTCACCGAAAACCGGGCCCACAGGATCGGCCGGATCACTACCGACGGCTCGGTGCGGGAGTTCGCGCTGCCCACTGTCGAGTGCGGGCCGTTCGGCATCGCCGCAGGACCCGACGGTGCCCTGTGGTTCACCCAGACCAATTCCGACAGGGTCGGCCGGATCACTCCGCAAGGCCAGGTGACCGAGTTCCCGCTCCCCACCCCGGGCATGTTTCCCGCCGCGATTACCGCCGGTGCCGATGGCGCACTGTGGTTCACCCTGAACGCCGGCAACGCGATCGGCCGCATATCCGTGGGCACGAACCCGGCCATCTCCCTGTACCCACTACCGACCGAGGCCGCGGCACCGGTCGGCGTCACCGCCGGACCGGACGGCGCAATATGGTTCGTCGAGATCGGCGCCGGTCAGATCGGCCGCATCGACACCGACGGTGTGATCACCGAATTCCCGCTGCCCGACCGAGCCGCCCGACCGCACGCCATCACAGCCGGTGACGACGGCACCCTCTGGTTCACCGAATGGGGCGCCAACCGCATCGGCGCCATCACCATCGACGGCGTAATCACCACACACGAGCTGCCGACCGCCCGGTCAGAACCCCACGGCATCACCCAGGGCCCGGACGGCGCGATATGGGCAGCATTGGAAATCGGAACCCTCGCACGCCTCGCCGCCTAACGAAATTGAAAGGAAGACAAGGGATCTGGACCGCAGACCCGGAACCATCGATGGACGATCAACAGCAAACCCACACTATCGACGCACATTTCGAGATCACCGAATTCGACGAGACCGTCTACGACGAACCCGCCGAGGGACCCAAGCTGACCCGGGTCCGCATCCACAAGCGCTACCACGGGGTGATCGACGGCGCCGGTGTCGTCGACGTGCTCACCGCACAAGGCCACGATGGCGCCGGATATGTCGCGAGCGAGCGCGCCGAGGGAACCTTGGACGGACGCCGCGGCACTTTCGTTATCCAGCACGGCGGCTTGGCCGAGGGCACCACCCAACGCACATTCGGCACTATCGTCCCAGGCTCGGGGACGGGTGAACTCACCGGCATCTCCGGCCGCGCCGAAGAGGCACAACGAGAGATCCTCACACTCGAATACACTCTGTGAAGGTGTTCGGGCCACCCCCCAGTGCGTTTCCATACCTCAGCGATGGGCAATAGGGATGAGGAGGGCCGGCCCGCGCGTCGGCAACGCGCCGCGACCGGAACTCGTCACCGAGCGATGATCAGTCGATCGTGACGTCCGGATCGCTGGTCGCGCTACGGGCAGCTGGTCGTGAGCGGCCCACCCCGCAGTGCGGAATCGATCAGTTCCCGCACCGCGCCATCGACGGGTTCGTCGGCGTGGCCGACCTGTCGTCCGGGGCAGAACGACTGGATGCTCCGGTTGGTAGCGCCCGGCAGCGAGTTCGTCTCTCCCCCAGCGCCTTCGGTGAACAGATGGTAGGCGGGCAGGCCGGGCGGCACTGCGGGGTCGGCGTTGAGTTCGGTGAGGAACTCCGATCCCGGAGCCAGGTCGCGACAGCCCTGAGACCATGCCGAGCACAGCCATCCGAGCGGTTCACCGAGTTCGGGCGTGCCGAAGTCGACATAGATGCCGACCTGATCCGATCCGCCGAGGAACTTGGCGTAGTGCCGTTGGGCCAGACCACCCATGGAGTGGCCGGCCAGGTCGACGCGCACCGCGCCGGTCTCACGCCGGATCTCCGCGACCTTGTCGGCCACCGCCCGCGCCGACTCGACGATCGCCGCGGTTCCGGTCGGATTGCCGAGCAGCACCATCGAATACGCGGGATACCCGCGCGCGCCGAGCCATGTCCGCAGGCTTTCCAGCTTCCCTTGATCGGCGTCGTACCCGCCGATCACCAACACCGGATTTCGACCGACTGCGGGGGCCGCGGCCGCATGACCTGCGACCGAACCGACTGCCACGCACGCCATGACGACGGCCAAGCGAACAATCCGAGCAAGCATGAGCATCGACCTGCCTTCATCGACGGCCCCCCGTTCCGGCTGAACCTTACCGACGTGCCACTGACCCGTACGATGCCACCTGGATCACACACGTCGAGCCTCGAAGGGGCGTTGCCGATGCCGCACGACCAGCTCCGCGCGAAATTCCTTGCCGTCGACACCACCACCGCACTCTGCGACGCCGACAAGGCAACGCGCGTGCTGCACAGCGCCATTCGATCCCGCTCCGCCACCACGAGAATCTTCGGGCCCGCATACACCGTCCGATGCCGAGACGACTTCTTCGCCGTTCTGCGCGCCATCGAATCCGCTGCGCCAGGCGATGTCATCGTCGTCGACGGCGGCGGCAAGGAGATCGCGCTGGCCGGTGAACTCTTCGCGCGCGGCGCCCTCGCCAGGAAGCTCGGCGGCATCATTATCGACGGCGGCTATCGCGACATCACCTACGTCCGCACCTGCGAGCTACCGATCTACAGCCGCTATGTGACCCCTATGGCAGGCACCACCGCAGCCCTGGGCGAACTGCAGATCCCGATCACCTGCGGCGGCGTCCCGGTGGCCCCCGGCGATCTGATCCTCGCCGACGACGAGGGCGTCGTCGTCGTGGATCCCACCCGCGCCGAGGCCCTGTTGGACGCGGCGGCAGCCGTCAAGGCCGCCGAAGCGGCCGTCGTCGCACAGTTGAACACAGGATCGACCTTGAGTGATGGACTCAATGTTGCCGAACACGCCGCGCTGTTGCTCGACGGTGAGCCGTCGTCACTGCGATTCCTGTCCTGATACCGGCGCGCTGTCGGGTCCGCAGCACTGTTGTCAGGCTCCCTGGTTCTTCGCGACGTAGTCGTCGATCTCGCCGAGGAACGCGTCCAAGCGGGCAGGAGTAATCCACGACGCCCGGAAGGAGTTCTTGGCGAGTGCGACCACTCGGTCGATGTCGAGACCGGCATGCGCGGCGAGGGCGAGGTAGTTGTCCGCCGCGTAGGCGTCGAAGTAGGACGGGTCGTCGCTGTTGACGGTGACCGCGAGCCCCCGGTCGAGCAGCGCGATGATTTCGGTCGACTTCATCTGCTCGGTGACGAACGAATTCGAGACCGGGCAGCAGGTCAGTCCGATGCCCTTGGATTTGGCCAGCTCGACGAGCCGGTCGTTTTCGACGATATTGGTGCCGTGGTCGAGTCGATCGACGCCGATGTCCTCCAACGCCTGCCGAATATGCTCGATGGAGTCGGTTTGGTCGATGTCGCAATGCATGGTCAGCAGGAAGCCCTCGCGCCGGGCACGGGCGAAAACGGCGGCGAATTTGCTCGGCGGGTTACCGCGCTCGTCGGAGTCCAGCCCGACCCCGATGATCCAATCCTTGTACGGCAGCGCTTCGAGCAAGGTCGCCATCGCGTACTCGGCGGAGTAGTCGCGCAGGAAACACAGGATCAGCTCGGCGGAGATCCCGAACTCCCGGCGCGCCTGCACGATCGCGGAGCGGTAGCCGGTGATCACCGCGGCGAAAGCGACACCGCGGCCGGTGTGCGCCTGCGGATCGAAGAACATCTCGACGTGGCGGATCCCGTCGGCGTGCGCCCGGGTCAGATAGTCGAACGCGAGGTCGTGAAAGTCCTGCGACTGCTGCAGCACCCGCATGGCCGGGTAGTAGACCTGCAGGAACGAGGTCAGATCGTGGAACTTATAGGTCTGTTTGACCTCGGCGACAGTCTTCTCGACCAACTCGATGCCATTGCGCTGAGCCAACCGGAACTTCAACTCCGGCTCCAACGTGCCTTCCAGATGCAGGTGCAACTCGGCCTTGGGCAGGCCCCGAACGAACGCGGCGAGATCCGATGACATGGAGCCATCATCCCCCTCCGACGCCACCTGGCCCGGCAAAGGCGTCAGGTCCGCGGCGAACTCGTAACGCCGAGGGCTCCGACGTTGATGAAAAGGATGTCACCTCAGAGCTTTACGCAGCTCGACCGACCGCGCGGTATATCGCCGGAGGGCTGGTCGATCGACTGCGTCTATCCCAGCATGCTCACGGGTTTGTGGCGCGGATACGAGGTGAACAGATGACGGTGGTGGCGCTGATGTTCGCGTTGCTGGCTGGGGTTGTCTGCCGTCGAGCAGGCTCCGCGGTGAGTCCTCGACCGACTGTCAGCGGGAGGATCCCCGGTTCGTGCGCCGCGTGAGGCGCCGCCACCAACTCGGCTGCTCGGCTACGGGTTCCGATTCACGCTGCGGCTGAACCGCTTTCGCTGGCACGGCGGTGTTCGGCCGTGCCGCGCCGCGTTCGCTGCGCCACTGCGCGACGACGTCGTCGGCATCGACCGGAGCGACCGGAACATGCGGCCCGGTCGGCAGCCGCAACCACTCGACGATCCGCCGGTTCAGCTCGGTCACTGTCTCGCGCACCTGCCGTTCGGTGTCCAACTCCCGCACGAGCTCCGGCAGCCGCTCCACATCACGACGCAACAGCAATGACGGTGGCAACATCGCGTCGGCGCTCGCCCCTTCGCGCCGCAGGTAGTTCTTCAGCCACCAATTCTCGTCATCCACGCCACCGGACCCGGGAATAGGCTTTCCCGCACCGGGCAGGTTCTGGAACTCACCACGCTCGGTCGCCTCGCGGATCTGCTTGTCGATCCACGATTCGAAGCAAACGCCCAACGGCTTGCGCTCGGTCATCGCCACAATTTCGACCGCACGTGCATACCTCGATATTACGGACGGTGCGGAATCGGACGCCGTGCGGAAAATATTCGTCGAAACCGACCTAGCGCGTGGTTGTGTTCGGCACGGAGGGAGCAGACTCGGCACGAGAGGAGACTGACGGGATGACCACACCAACGAACCCCGGCGCTGTTGCGCGTCGGTACATCGAGGCACTCGCGGCGCAGGACTGGGCTACGGTGGCGGCCTGCTGGCAGCCCGGCGCGATCGACGACTTCGTCGGGATCGCCCGACTGCGCGCGCCCGAGGACGTTGTCGACTACTTCCGGGCGATCCATCGTGCGGTGCCCGATTTTCGGGCCGAGATCATCTCGGTGACCGAGCAGGACGACCGAGCGGCGGTGCACTGGCGCATGTGGGGCACCTTCGACGGTACGGAGCCCTTGATCGGGGTCGCACCCAACGGGTGCGCGCTGAACATCCTCGGCACCGACGTGTTCGTCGTGCACGACGGCGCGATCGCGGCGAACACCGCAATCTCGAACGGCCTCGAGATCGCCAGGCAGTTGGCGATCATGCCGGCCCAGGGTTCGCGAGCCGAGCGGTTGATGTTCATGCTCGTCAATTCCGTTGCCCCGGTTGCCAAAGCACTGCGTGCGCGGCGACGGCGTGGCGCGGCAATCTGACCGACCGCCGCTGCCGCGTGCGCGGAGAAGGTCCGTCGGCCTGTTCGCGAGCGCGAGGACGCGCGCCAGCGGACACGACGCGTGTCACCGTCGAGGTGGCGCAGCGGCCGCGCGGTGTGCCGATGATGGAGTCCGATCAGTGCATTCGGTGTGCCGGCTGGAGTTGGCTGCCAGCCAGTCGGCGAAGGCTCCATCGAGGCAGTGGGGCAAGAGTTCGCGTTCGGTATCCGACGGCGCCACTGTTTCCTGCAACCCCAGTCGAGATGCGGACAATTCGGCCGCCGCGCTGGACATATCGATGACGACATCGATGCGGCGCGGCGTCCGGTCGGACCGAGCGATCTCGACGACCTCGTGCCCCTCACGGCGCAGCGCCTCGACAAGTTCTCGGCCTGCGCGTCCGGTGGCACCGACCACCGCAAACCGGCTCGGGTTGTTCATCCCAGCACTCCATCCCATCCACTCACCGGTGATCCGGCAGGTTCCAGGATGTGCGGCCACGTTGATAATCTCGCGATACGTCCGCGATGCAGTGCTCGGTCCGGACGAAAAGCGGGGCTCCCCCATGAGCACTGTCCTCGGGCTGTGCGCCGGCTTGCCCCGGCCGTCAGCGTTCGGAAGCAGAATCACCAGGTGCGGAAAACCCTCTCCAGATCAATACGATCACCGACATGAACGACGCGAACGAGCTGACTTCCCCAACTTTGTCCCACCTCGACCAGCCTGAATCGGTCGCGGAGAATCGCGGGAACCCATTGCGGGGCTGGGAGAATGAAAATCACATCAGCAGCACCCAGTACCAGAAGGCGCTCGCGCAATACGAGTCGACGCGTCAGGCGGTACTTGCCGCGCTGTCGGACGATCCGACCGTCGGCCGAATGACCGAAATCGGCCGCGAGTACGGCGAAGCATTCAACATCCTCGAGGAAGAGAATCCCTTCATCGACACCGCCGACCGTGAGGACCTTTTCGATGCACTCGACCACATCCTCGATGTAGCGGAAGCCGAGCTGAGTCTCGACCTCGATTGGGCGCGTGAAAGCCTCATCGAAGGTACAGAGTCCGTGCGTGACTGGTAGCCGCCGGGTGCCTGGTCATCGCGCGTAACGCTCGGATCTCAGGTCGGGCTTGATCCGTCCGGCGGCGACCAGGGTTTGGAAGCCGACCCGCTTCCACGGGCACGATTCGACTCGGCAGTCCCGGTGCGTGCGCATCAATGTGTGCGCCTCATCGATGCTGAAGGCCTTGGCCGCATCCTCCGGCGGGGCGTCGACCGCGGGCCATCCGAGCGCACAGAACGTCTCGCGGTCGATACGATCGCGAGACTGATAGGAAGTCGACTCTTCCCGACGTTCATTGCGGACCGACATCGCGAACAGCCCGACCGCGGTGACCGCGACGACAACCAGCACGCCGAGAATCCACTGCCAGCTGGTCATGGCCGGTCGCTTTCTGCGCTGTGCCGCACGCCGCGGCGCAAGGTTTGGTGCGGGGTGATGATGATCAGGTCGGCGACCACGAGCAGCGCGCGAGCGAAGTCGGCCACATGGACGTGGCTGGGTGTGATCACCACGTCGGCGTCGGTTCTGCTCACGGCCACCAGGATCCGGCTGAACGGGTGGGGGACTTCCGGACCGACACTCACGATGGTGTCGACACGGTAGCCCTCGGCCGCTGCGAGATCGTTGATCGCCGTTTCATCGACCTCCCGGTCGTCGCCGGAGATGTCGCGCCGGAGGAATCCGATCGCGCGTTTCATCGCATTCCGGCCAGCTACGCTGGACATGCTTCAGGGGGCCCAATCTTCTGAGGTGTACGGAAGGCTGAAGCGGCTGGAACCGCTTCGGTGCTTTTGGCCCCCGGTGGCTGGAACCACCGGGGGTCACTCTTATGGAGGCCCGGAACGATCATGGGCCAACTCCCGATCGGTCTGCTACGTGAAACCGTCCACCTCCGGGTCGTGATCGAGTCTCATCCGGAACACGAAGGCGCTGTATCGATCGCGCGGATAGCTGACGTCGGAGATCATCACCACCTCGTCGGCGGCATTGATGAATCTCTGGTGCACAGTCTTGACGAGTTCGCCTGCGGTGGTGCCCAACCATGTGGCGTGTTCGGGCGCGGGTGGCCGGTCGGTGATCGTCTCCTCCAGGTATGCCGGGGCCTTCTGTACGTGGTCGACCGGCTGATAGGTATCGGAGATCGAGATCGGTCGCCCGTCCTCGGTGACGCGAGTGATCACGTGCATTACCTCGTCGTCGGGAGCGATGCCGAGCAGCTCCGCCAGGTTGCCTGCTGGAAGCCGGCGAACATCGCGATCTACACACACCGGACGATCCGACTCGTTGCCGAAAGAACCCTCCGCGCTTTCGAACTGCCGCTCGGGAGATACCCGAACCAGATCCGGTCGCTCCGATACGAAAGTCCCCTTGCGTGCGACGGTGCGGACCAGCCCCTGACTGAGCAGCAGTGCGATCGCCTGACGGATGACAACACCCGAGACCTCATACAGCCCGGCCAGTTCCGAATAGCTGTGTAATTGGGTGCCGGGCGCAAGCTTGCCGGTTCGGATCTGCTTCGCGATTTCGCCGGCGATGGCGACGTATGCGGGTTCCGGCATCGCGAGGTCCTTTCAACAACGTGAGCCGAGTGTATACGTCGCTGTGTATACACAATGCGGAATCGCCGAAAGTCAGGAGGAGTGTCGGCGCCAGCACTGCGCGGAGTCGTCGAGGTTCCACCATGCGACGAAGTTCGAATCCTGATCGAGCAGCTGCCACTCGGTATCGAGGGCCTCGAAGAAGGCGTCGTCCGCCGTCTTTCCGCCGCGCGGTTCGCCGATATAGATGACGCGATCACCGCCTGCCCGCCGGTAGGACGCGAGCGCTTCCGACGCCATCGGGTTACCCCAGCCCGGCGGCCAGCACAACAGCAGCACACCTGCGCCATCGCCACCGTCGGCGCGCAGCGCCGACAGCTCCTCCAGATCGCCGACCCGACCCCAGGTGGCGGGTTGACCTGCGGCAACCGGGAAAGACATGTTGTCGTGAACGCCGGGCGGCTCGGAATCGAATGCCAGCACCTCGCCCCCGCCCCTGGCGATCTGATCGGCCCAGTATCCGCGGCCGGCCCCGACTTCGAGCACCCGTCTGCCCTCGCACACCTCCGCGATCCAGCTCAGGGTTTCCGGCGAAGGGATGGCGTAGGCATAGGCAGCCTGCAGAACGGTCTGTGCGTACCCCAATCGCGCACTTCCGTTGTCTCGTCCTCCGTTCACCACCCTGCCGGTTGCCTCCCCCGCGTGATCTGTGACGGCGGGAGCGACGATGTCCCAATACGGGTTGTTGCTCGGCCCACCGGTCATGTAATGCAGCAGCCGAATGTCGAACGCACGATCGGCCTCATCATCACCGCTGCCGGGCAACCGCGGGGCCGTGTCGAGGTAGTCCGCCACTGTCGGATACTCGGCCCGAAACCGCGCGTCATCGCCGAGCAGGGCAGCGAGCTCGTCTCGCCGATCGGGTGATAGTAGGAATTCGGTCACCCTTTGATTCTGACCGTCTCGTCGCGCCACCGCCGTATCAATGACAAATCTGTTGTCCAGCAATATCTTTCGTCATGGACAAGATCATGACGCCGGCCTGGTGCTGTCGCGAGCCCGTTTCGAACGTGACCAGCCGAAGGTCAGCGAGACCGCGCGCTTCCAGTTGTCGTATTCCTCGGCGCGCAGGTCGGAATCCATCTGTGGCATCCACTGTCCGGCCAGGCGCCAGTTGTTGCGCAGGCCTTCGAGGTCCGGCCAGTAGCCCACGGACAGCCCTGCGGCGTAAGCCGCTCCGAGAGAGACGGTTTCGGGGACGAAGGGACGCATGACGGGGATGCCGAGCACGTCGGCGACGATTTGCATGAGCAGGTTGTCGGAGGTCATGCCGCCGTCGACGCGCAGGGTGCTGGCTTGCAGGCCGGAGTCGGCGTTCATGGCGTCGACAACTTCGCGAGTCTGCCACGCGGTGGCTTCCAGCACGGCGCGGGCAATATGGCCTTTGGTGATGTAGGAGGTGAGGCCGGCGATGAGGCCGCGGGCGTCGCTGCGCCAGTGCGGGGCATAGAGACCCGAAAAGGCGGGGACGATGTAGCAGCCGCCGTTGTCTTCCACTGTGCGGGCGAGGGTTTCGATTTCGGGGGCGCTGGCCACCAAGCCGATATTGTCGCGGACCCATTGCACCAGGGAGCCGGTGACCGCGATCGGGCCTTCCAAGGCATAGACCGGCTCGGGGCCGATCTGATAGCCGATGGTGGTGAGCAGACCATGGGTGGATTGCACCAGTTCGGCGCCGGTGTTCATCATCAGGAAGCCGCCGGTGCCGTAGGTGCACTTGGTTTCCCCACGGGCGAAACAGGTTTGGCCGAACAGAGCCGCGTGCTGGTCGCCGAGAGCCGCGGCAATGCGAATGCCGGGGACGACGCGGCGAGTGGTGCCGTAGTCCCCGGTCGAGGGTTGGATCCGCGGCAACATCGCCGCGGGGATGCCGAAGAAACCGAGCAGCTCCTCATCCCAGGTGAGCGTGGCCAGGTTCATCAGCAGGGTACGGCTGGCGTTGGTGACGTCGGTGACATGGCTGCCGCCGTCGACGCCGCCGGTGAGGTTCCAGATCAGCCAGGATTCCATGGTGCCGAACAGAACTTCGCCGCGTTCGGCGCGCGCACGCAGACCGGGAGTGGTGTCGAGCAGCCAGCGCAGCCGGGGTGCGGCGAAGTAGGTGGCCAGGGGTAGGCCGCACAGTTCGCGGATCCGCTCCGCGCCGGGTTTCGCCGCCAGTTCGTGCACCAACTCTTCGGTGCGCACGTCCTGCCAGACGATGGCGCGGCGCAGCGGGGCGCCGGTGCGGCGATCCCATACCACCGTGGTCTCGCGCTGATTGGCGATACCGAGGGCGGCGATCTGATCGACGGCGATGCGGGAGTCGCGCAGCACCTGCGGCACGATGCGGTCGACATTGCGCCAGATCTCCATTGCATCCTGCTCGACCCAGCCCGGCCGCGGATAGTGCTGCTGATGTTCACGCTGAGCGACACCGACCAGGCGGGCTCGCTGATCGAACAGGATGCACCGGGTGGAGGTGGTGCCCTGATCGATCGCCAGCACAAAGCGTTGTGTCATCCGCAGCTACTTCCTGTCGGGATCGGTGGCCGCATCCCCGGGTCACGGTGGGGAGCGAATTCGGGTCGTGCCCGCGACGTGGCAAGGTCAGTGTCCGGCACCGAGATCACGCGACACGGCGTGCGCGGCGTCGAGCACATGACCCACCAGCGTGCGCCGATGCCGCAGCTGCGAGTCACAGAGCCGATCGACGGGGCCGCTGATGCCGATGGCGCCGACCACGAGTCCACCGTGGGCGCGGATCGGCGCCGCGATGCCCGCTTCGCCCGGCCTGAATTCCTCGGTGTCACCGGCCCATCCGGCCTGGCGGATCCCGGCAAGCGCCCGGGTGAGCGCGACGCGGTCGACAATCGTTCTTCGGGTGAGCGAGGGCAGGTCGCTGCCGCGCACCGCGGCCGCCAGGTCGGAGTCGTAGGCCAGCAGCACCTTGCCCAGCGCGGTCGCGTGCGGCGGCAGCAGCTCCCCGACCTCGAGTGCCTGTTCGGTGTTGTCGGGCCGGAAGACGTGATGGACCACCACCACAGTCCCTTCGGCCGGAGCCCCGATACGCACCGACTCACCGGTGCGCGCGGCAAGCCCGTCGGCCCAGTTGATCGCCCGTGAACGCAGCTCGTTGGCGTCGAGGTAGCTGGTGCCCAGGTGCAGCAATGCCGCGCCGAGTTGGTATTTGCCGCTGGTCGGGTCCTGTTCGACGAATCCGACCCCATGCAAGGTACGCAGGATGCCGTGCGCGGTGGGCTTGGCAAGACCGAGTGCCCCGGCGATGTCGGCGACGCCGAGGCGGCCGGAACCGCGAGCGAGCAACCGCAGCACGGCCGCCGCTCGCTCGATCGATTGGATCGGACCTGGCATAACCGGAAACTTAACCGGAACCCTGCGGTTCGACAATGTCGAATGCGCAGTAATCGTGGAGCAACACTCGCGCTACCGGACGCGACCTGCGTCATAGCGACCTCCTCGACGGCCGAACAGTAGCCGTGGTAGCTCCCCACCGACACTCGATCGTTCAGCATTGTCGAACGCGAGGTATGTCCGATGACGAAATCCCTCCGTAACGTCGAATCGACGGTCGCGGTCGCGACCAAGCACGGCGAACGGAGACTCAACGGTGAACTTCGGCTCGATCTCGGTGAGTGCAGCACTGGGCATGGGAATGCTGGTGCTCCTCGGAGTCGGTGTGGTCGCGACTGTGTTGCTGACCAATACGGGGTGGGCGCTCAGGACAGCCATCAGCGAGCGCATCATCAACTCGCCGCTCCTCGGCATGACGAAGCCCAGCCTCAGCGAGGCGCAGTCATGAGCCGGTACGTCGGCGCCGTCGATCAGGGCACCACGAGCACCCGCTTCATGGTGTTCGACCACGGGGGCAACGAAATTGCGCGTCACCAGCTCGAGCACGAACAGATCCTGCCGCAACCGGGCTGGGTGGAACACAATCCCACCGAGATCTGGGAACGCACCAGGGCCGTCATTCAAAGCACCCTCACCAAGGCCGATCTGACCGCCGCGGATTTCGCCGCCGTCGGCGTCACCAATCAGCGCGAAACCACCGTGGTGTGGAATCGCCGGACCGGGCGCCCCTACGGCAATGCCATCGTCTGGCAGGACACCCGCACCGACCGCATCGCCGCCGAGCTCGAACGCGCAGGCCAGGGCGAAATCATCCGCCGCAAGGCCGGTTTGCCACCCGCCACCTACTTCTCCGGCGGCAAGCTGCGCTGGATCCTGGACAACATCCCCGGCGTCGCGGCCGATGCAGAACGGGGCGAGGCGATCTTCGGCACCACCGACACCTGGCTGCTGTGGAACCTCACCGGCGGCACCGACGGCGGCGTTCACGTCACCGATCCCACCAACGCCGCCCGCACCATGCTGATGAGCCTGGAAACCCTCGACTGGGACGAAGAACTGTTGTCGCTGTTCGGAATTCCGCGCGTCATGCTGCCTGCGATCGCCCCTTCCGCCAACCCCGCGCTGTTCGGCACCACACGCACCGACGGACCGTTCGGCGGCGCGGTGCCGCTGGCGGGCATCCTCGGTGATCAGCAGGCGGCCACCGTCGGCCAGGTATGCTTCCGTCCCGGCGAAGCGAAGAACACCTACGGCACCGGAAACTTCCTGCTGCTCAACACCGGTCACGAAATCGTGCACTCCCGGCACGGGCTGCTCACCACCGTGGCCTACCAGTTCGGTGCCGAGAAGCCCGTGTACGCGCTGGAAGGCTCGATCGCGGTGACCGGCTCGGCCGTGCAGTGGCTGCGTGATCAGCTCGGCATCATTTCCGGTGCGGCACAAAGCGAATCGCTGGCGCGCCAAGCAGAGGACAACGGCGGGGTGTACTTCGTGCCCGCATTCTCCGGACTGTTCGCGCCCTACTGGCGATCCGACGCCCGCGGCGCGATCGTCGGCCTCTCTCGCTACAGCACCAACGCCCATCTCGCGCGCGCAACCCTCGAATCCATCTGCTATCAGACCCGCGACGTCGTCGAAGCCATGGAGGCCGACTCGGGGGTGCGGCTGGATGTGCTGCGCGTCGACGGCGGCGTCACCGCCAACGAACTGTGCATGCAGCTGCAGGCCGACTTCCTCGGCGTCGCCGTGTCGCGTCCGATGGTCGCCGAGACGACCGCGCTCGGCGCCGCCTACGCTGCTGGTCTTGCCGTCGGATTCTGGGGTAGCACAGACGAACTCGTGCAGAACTGGCACGAGGACAAACGCTGGAACCCCACCGGGAGCGAACATCAGCGCGAGCGCGGCTACGCCCGCTGGAAAAAGGCGGTCGCGCGCACCCTCGACTGGATCGACGTCGAGGACTGAAACGCCTCGACGACCCGTTATCGACTACTGACTAGCACTGAAACAAGGAGAACGCTGTGTCCGCTCGTTTGGACCCCGCCTACCGCGCTGCCGCGCTGAACACATTGGGCGACCATGAAATCGACGTCCTCGTCATCGGCGGCGGCGTCGTCGGCACGGGCGCCGCCCTCGACGCCGCCGCGCGCGGCCTGTCGGCGACTCTGGTGGAGGCCAGGGACTTCGCGGCCGGTACGTCGAGCCGGTCGAGCAAACTCATCCACGGTGGGCTGCGCTATCTCGAGCAGCTCGACTTCGCGCTGGTGCGTGAGGCATTGAAGGAACGCAGCCTACTGCTGCGCAAACTGGCGCCGCACCTGGTCCGCCCGGTGTCGTTCCTGCTGCCGCTGCAGCATCGGGTGTGGGAGCGCGCCTACATCGGTGCGGGCGTCGCACTCTACGACACGATGGGCGGGGCACGCGCGCTGCCGATGCACCGGCATCTGTCGCGCACGCGGGCACTGGAATTGGCGCCTGCGCTGCGTGCCGACGCGATGACCGGCGCGATCCGCTACTTCGACGCACAGGTCGACGACGCCCGCCACACCATGATGATTGCCCGCACCGCCGCGCAGCACGGGGCCACGGTACTGACCCGCACCAAGGTGACCGGCCTGCTGCGCGACGGCGCGCGCGTCGTCGGCGCGCACGTCACCGATCTCGAATCCGGTCGCGAATACACCGTGCGCGCCCGCCGCGTGATCAGCGCGACCGGCGTATGGACCGACGAGATGAACCAGATGACCGGCATGGAGTTCCCGTTTCATGTCCGCACCTCCAAGGGAGTGCACATTCTGGTTCCGCGCGAACGCCTCGACCTGGATACCGGGCTGATCATGCGCACCGAGAAGAGCGTGCTGTTCGTGATTCCGTGGGGCAACCACTGGATCATCGGCACCACCGACACCGATTGGTCGTTGGACAAGGATCATCCCTCGGCAAGCAATGCCGACGTGCAGTATCTGCTCGACCACGTCAACGCGGTCCTACGCGAGCCGCTGACCCGCGCCGACATCGTCGGCACCTATGCCGGACTGCGCCCGCTGCTGTCGGGCGCCTCCAGCGACACCGCCACGCTCTCGCGCGAACACGCTGTCGCCGAACCGGTTCCGGGCCTGCTGGTGATCGCGGGCGGCAAATACACCACCTACCGGGTGATGGCCGCCGATGTCGTCGACGCCGCGGTCGAGGGTCTCGGTCGCGCGGCCGCACCGTCGGTGACCGAGCATCTGCCGCTACTCGGCGCGGTCGGCTACCAGGAACTGGCCGCCGACGTGCACAGCGTGGCACAGCGAGCCGGACTGTCCACCACCACCGTCGAACGACTGCTCGGCCGCTACGGCTCTGCCGTCTGCGACCTGTTCGAGCTGATCGCCGCCGACGCCGACCTCGGCAAGCCGATCACCGGCGCCGAGGAATACCTCGCCGCCGAGATCGTCTACGCGGTCACCCACGAGGGTGCGCTGCATCTCGACGACGTCCTCACCCGCCGCACCCGCATCTCCATCGAATCCCGGGACCGTGGCCTGGCCGCTGCGCCGGAGATCGCCTGGTTGATCGGCCCCCACCTCGGCTGGGACGCTGCCGACACCGACCGCGAGGTCGCCCGCTATCTCGACCGCGTCCAGGCCGAACTGGCGGCCAACGAGGCAGCCGACGACGAAACCGCCAACGCGGCCCGCTTGGTCGCCTGCGCTTGACCGGGTCGGTCCGAATGGCCACGGCTAGGATCGCCGCCATGGACGAGATCGCCCGCAAGCCAACTGTGCTCGCCGTCGAGGCCGCCCTGCGCGCGGCCGGAGTGACCCCCGTGGTTCGGGTCCTCCCGGAAACCGCCCCCACCGCGGTCGCCGCGGCCGAACAACTCGGTTGCCCGGTCGCGGCAATCGCCAACAGCCTGATCTTCGATACCGGCGGCACCCCGGTGCTCGTGCTCACCAGTGGCGCGCATCGGGTCGACACCGGCAAGGTCGCCGCGCACCTGGGCGTCCCCGAACTCGCTCGCGCGAGTGCCGCATTCGTGCGCGAACACACCGGCCAGACCATCGGCGGTGTGGCCCCGGTCGGGCATCCGGCTCCGATCAGGACCGTGATCGATGAGACCTTGGCCGAGCAGCAGCAGATCTGGGCCGCCGCCGGACACCCGCACACCGTTTTCCCGACCACTTTCGACGAGTTGGTCGCGGTCACCGGCGCCGAGGCGATCGCGGTCAACTAGCCCGGTTCGGACGGCACCGACGCAATAGCGCTTCCCCGGCGAGAACGCTCGTCGTGCCGCCCGTGGACTCTCCTCAGCTCTGGGGTGACCGCAACACCAGGACGGTGATCTCGCTGGGCGCGAAAACCCGTAGCTGCGGCCCCCAGAATCCGGTGCCGCGGCTCGTGTACAGCTGGGTGCCCGCGCCGTGGCGGCTCAGTCCGGCAACGACCGGCTGCTCGAGGCGAACAAGGTAGTGGAACGGCCAGATCTGACCGCCGTGGGTGTGGCCGGAGATCTGCAGTGCGACACCCGCAGCGGCGGCTTCGGCGACCTGGCGGGGCTGATGGGCGAGCAACACGATCGGTGTGTTCGGTTCCACGCCCGCGAGTGCGGCAGACAGGTTCGGCCCGTGGCCTTCGAGCCCGACACCGGTCGGGTCGTCGATGCCCGCCATCACCAGTTGGTCCCCGCCCCGACCGACGGTCTCGTGCTGATTGTGCAGCGGCTGCCAACCGATCGAGGCCATGTGCTCGATCCAGCCGGGCGCATCGCCGAAGTATTCATGGTTGCCGGTGATGTAGAACTTGCCGAGCTCGGCGTCCACCTTGCCGAGCGGATCCACTTGCGCGCGCCGCTTCGCGACCGACCCGTCCGCGAGATCACCTGCGTGGCAGACGATATCGGGCCGCTGCGCGTTGACGACCTCGACGACCCGCTCCGACCATTGCAACCGGTCCAGCGCCGCGAAATGGGTATCGGTGATGACGACCATCCGCAGCCCGTCGAGTCCGCGCCCGAGTCCGGGGATCGACACCTCCAGCGTGCGCACCCGAGGCACCCGCCGCGCCTCGACGATTCCCCACACCGTCAACACTGCCGCCACCGCGAGCACTCCGACCGCGACGATGCGCGACCGTCCCGGATCCGCCACCCCGGCGACGATCAACCCCACGCGGGCAATGTTGCCGATCACCGACCAGCTGAACACCACCCACATCACACCGAGCAACGTGTCGCCGACGATGGATGCGGCATCCGACTGTGCGGGCCCGTGCCCGAGGAACATGGCCGCGGGCAGGCTGAGGAACCCGAGCAGGAACACCGCCGACCCGAGCCAGAACAACGGGCCGTCGCCGCCGGTCGGCGCTTGGACCACGGTCCACCAGGGCAGTAGGAACAGCACGGTGGGAATCGCCAGGAACAGAACAACACGCGGAACGTACTTCAACAGGATTCGTCCTTGTTGGCGCAGGTGCAGCGCGCGGTCCACTCCCGCCCGGCGCTATGGGCGCTATCGACGATAACAGCGTTAACCCGACGTCGGCGTCGACCGCACGCCACCACAGAACCTACGGCTGATACGGCGGCGCGACGCCCCAGCCCCAATGCGGCATCGGCGCTTCCAGCGGCGGGTGTACCTCGGGCTGCGAGTTCGTCTGCGCGATACGGGTGCCCCACTCGATGTAGGAGGCGAACGCGGCGCGGAATTCCGGGTCGGCGGGCAGACCGACCTCGTCGGCGGCATCCATCAGCAGGTTCACCCAGCGACGACGCTGCGGTTCGGTGATCGCTTTGCCGAGGTGCTGACGCACCATGTGGTGGTAGCCGCCGCGCTCGCTGCTGTAGGTCTCGGGCCCGCCGAACACCTCGGCCAGCCACATCGCGACATATTTCGGATGCCCGGGGTCCATGCCGCGAAACAATGGGCCGACCACATCGTCCTTCAGGACCTCACGGTAGAACGCGGTGGTCAACGCTTCGAAGGCCGGCATGCCGCCCGCCCATTCGAACAGGGTCGGTACGGCGGGATCGCCGACAGCAGAGTCCGTCACCAGCCCAACCCTACACAAAACCCGAACCGCACTGCGGACGCGCGAACATCCACCGGGCGTCGGATTATCCGGGACTTCCCCCAGCGTGGCATCACTCCGGCGAGGGAGGCCAAATCCCCACTGAAGGTGATGATCTCGCCGGTTCCCGCCCCTACCATGGCGGTGGTGACCGTTGCCGCTCATGCCGTTCGCGGCCGCGTCCTGCTCGCCGCGGGACTGTGCGCTCTGTTCGTGTCCGTGTGGATGGCACCGGCGTTCGCCGACTCGCCGGCCTCGGGCGCGGACATGTCGGTCGCCCAAAGCCTCGGAGATCGCGAACTGACCCTCGTGCTGCGCCGGGTGACCAGCGTCCCCGGCCCGCTTCGCGTGGACGTCGTCACCCACACCGGGACTGCCGCAGGACAACTCACGCTCGCGGCGACACCGACCGGAGCAGTAGCACACCCGAGGGCGCCTGCCCCGGGAGCGCCCAGCACCGAGGCGGTGATCGACCTCGGCGGCACACCCGGGATGTACTCGGCCACACTGGCAATGGATCGGGCCGGGCCGTGGGAGCTGTCCGTCGGCGACGGCGTGCGCGTGGCGCGGATTCCGTTCGTGGTGCCCGCACAGGTCACATCACCGCCGGAGCGTCTGGTCTACGGCGGGTTCCTGGTCGCAGGAGTGCTGCTGCCGGTGTCGATCCTGATGGCGATCCGTGCCCGCCGCAGCGGGTGGGCACTGCTTCCGGCCGGTGGGATGGTGGCCGGGATCGCGGTGTCGGTAACGGCCGCGTTGCTGTCGGCGTCGCTACCGCTTCCTCCGCAACCCGGCAGCCAGCTCGACCCGACGGTGGACAACGTCGAGAATCCCTATGCCCTACAACAACCGTTGATCTCGGACTTCTCCCGTCCCCCAGTGCTGCTCACCGTGGCAGGTGGGCCCGCGTCCGCCGGGCAGCCGGGCGATCTCGATCTGGTCGTGATCGACGCGGCCACCGGCGCACCCGTCGACGACCTGCTCGTGCACGACAGTGCGTTGATGCATCTGCTGGTGGTCGGCCCGTCCGGTCGACTGTCGCATCTGCACCCGATCCGGATCGCCCCTGGCCGCTATCAAGTCCATCTGGCCTCGCCCGAGCCCGGGCATCATGCCCTGTCCGCCGAGCTGGCCCGCCGCGGCGGCGGGGTCCAAATGGTGCGCGCCGCAACCGGTTTCACTGTCACACCGGGTGCGGCAGCACAGGTTCCGCCGGCGGCCGCGGTGTATCTGGGCGCAGCAACGACCACCGCATCGACCGTAGTGGACGCCAACCCCATCACGGTCAGAACAACAACGGCGGTAGCCGGCACACCGACCACCCTCACCGTCGAGGTCGGCGATACCGCCGACTTGCAGCCCTGGCTCGGCATGGTCGGGCACCTGATCATGGCCGGACCACTGCCGGACACCGATGGCACCGATATCGCTGCGGCCGTACAGAATTCGCCTATCTGGGGACACGCCCACTCGATGGGCTCGACATCGATGACAGGTATGTCCGACATGCCGGGGATGCGCGGCATGCACGAGATGGGTGGCTCGACCGCCGCCGCGGGTAGGGGAACCATGCTGATGCCGCCCGTGAACGGCGACAGCACCCCGGACGAAACCGTGGCCGCCTACGGGCCCGATGTCCCTTTCACCTACACCTTCCCTTCCGCGGGCCGATACCGACTGTGGATCCAGGTCGAACGGCACTACACCGTGCTCACTGTCCCGGTCGTGCTCGATGTCGCCGCCGCCCCGGCGACAGGAGCGCACCGGTGAGCGCCGCACCGGTAACCGGCCAGGGTTCGTGGCGGCCCGGTGTTCTCGTCGGTGGTGGTGGCGTCGTCATCGCTGTCATTGCCGTCATCGGGTGGCTGGTGTGGCCGCGCTCGCCCGCCCCGGTGGTGCTGAACACCGGCACACCCCAGCATCTCGTGACCGTCACCGTCGACAGGCTGCGCCTCGGCACCACCGACATCGACATCACGATCACCGATCGGGCCGGTGTCCCGATCGACCATGGCGCCGTGCTGCTTCAGGCGAACCAGCCGCTCATGGGCCATGCTGGGCAACCGGTGACGGCGGCGCCAATGAGTCCCGGCCACTTCCATGCGGCGGGTGTGGCCCTGATGATGACCGGTCCCTGGGACCTCCGGCTCTCGATCGATACCCACGACGGTGGCGAGCAGCTCACGCTGCCGGTGTGGGTCGGTGGCTGACATCGATGCGGCCCCACACACCAGCAACCACCACCGCAGCACGACCAGAGAAAGGACCGCCCGTCATGAGCACCCCAGCACCGTCCGACACGTCCGCAGACCGTGCCGGACCGTCGGTGACCACCGCAGAATCCGCACCGTCCGCCGCTTCCGACAATGGCACGGCGGCTCGCATCGGGGCCTGGGTCGTCGTCCTCGGCACCGCTGTCACACTGGTGGGCTTGAGCTGGGATATCCAGTGGCACAACGAAGTCGGCCCCGACACCTTCTTCACCCTGCCGCATCTGTTCCTGTACTCCGGCAGCGCCATCTCCGGGTTCGCGAGCCTCGCCATGGTCCTCATTGCCACCTCCGCCCAACGCGCCGGACGACCGGTGCCCCGTATGGGCGGCACGCCCATACGGGTGTTCGGCAGCAATCTCACTGCACCGCTGGGCTACATGATCGCCGGAGCCGGTGCGGCATTGTTCCTGCTCTACGGTCTCCTCGATCTGCAGTGGCATTCGATCTACGGCTTCGACGCGGTGCTGAACACCCCCTCACACGTGGCGCTGTTCCTGTCCATCACGCTCACCATGATCGGCAGCATCATCGTTTTCGCCGCCCATCGCGACCACCGCTGGGGCCGGATCGGCATCGTGGTGGCGATCCCGATCCTGATCACCTTCGCGCCGATCCCCACAAACGCTTTGAACAACCTGGAGCTGCCCGCCGATCCGACCATCCTCGGGATCGTGCTGTTCGGGCCGATGCTGCTGATCCTCGGTGCGGCATTGCTTGCCCGCGCCGGGGCGGCCATCGCCATCGCCGGCTCGCTGGGAGCGATGCAGGCGATCCTGTGGTGGTTCTCGCCGTGGGCTGCCGAAACCTATGCCTCGGCGATCGGGCTGCCGCTGCGTGACGGTCTCACCGGCCGGCCACCGGAGCTGCCCGCGATCATGCCGATGTTCCTGATCGTCGCGGCCGCCGTCGTCGAAGGGTTGTTCTGGCTGGCCCGCACCCGCGGCTACGACGCCAAGAAGATCGTGCTGGTGGCCGGAGTCGCGACCGGCGTAATCGTCGGGGTGAGCTTTCCGCTGCAAATGAACCTCACCCACGCCATGTCCCACCTCGCATTCGCCGACGTCCTGACGGTCACGCTGCTCGGGATTCCGCTGGGATTGCTCGCCGGATTCCTCGGCGGCCGATTCACCACCATGCTGCCTCTTCTCGCTCCCGCAACGGAGGACCACCGATGATCGTGCTGCGCAGACTCGCTGTCGCTGTGTTGGCTGCTGTCACACTGTCGTTGATCGCGATCGCACCCGCCGCCGCGTACGCGCCGGTCGACGTCGTGCACACCGAGCGGGTCCAAGCCGGCCCGTACAGCCTCACCGTCGGGTTCTCCACCTGGCCACTGCGTGCGATGAAGTCCCTGGACTTCACGTTCATGCCCGATGGCGGCATCGCCGACAGGTCCGGAACCTTGCGCGTGACCGGCCCCGCGATCAAACCGGGACGCCGCGCCGCGCCGCTGGTACGGCACCCCCGTAAACGCGATTCCTGGGGCTTGGATGTCAAAGCGTTCGACGACCCCGGCAGCTACCGCTTCGTCTTCAGCATTGACGGGCCGCTCGGGCACGGTGAAGGGACCCTCGACGGCGTCGAAGTTCTCGACCAACCCGGACCACCACTGCCGCTGAGCTGGACCATCGGCACCCTGCCACTGCTGGGCCTGATCGTGTTCCTTGCGGTGGCCTGGCGTCGCACCCGACCGGGCCGACAAACCTTGATCGTCTGACTGCCGTAGGCGAATCGCGGTGCTGTCAGGCCGATTTCCGGGCGGTCGCGACCCGCCCGACAATCCAGGCCACCAGCACCGCGGCCAGGAACGACAACAGTGAAGCGCTCATCCACGGCTGTTTGGTGAAGTGCAGCCTCTCCTGGATGTTCACCCAGAAGTCGGTCCAGACGCCCGCGTCACCCGGGTTGATGAGCTGATACACCGACAAGCCCACCAGCCAGGCGACGATCATCCCCCAGCGCGACGGGGCATCCGGTGCGGTATTCCAGTTCCCCTTCGCGCGCAGGAAGAAGTCGGCGACGAGCACACCGAGCAGCGGCACGAACACCGAACCGATCAACCCGAGGAAACCGAAGTAGTTCTCCATCTTCAGCTGCAGCGCAAGTACCGTGATCAGCGCACCGAGCCCGATCGACAGCACCCGACGGTCGATGCGCGGCGCGAGGTTCTGGATGGACACAGCCGTGGAGTACACATTGGCGAAGGACTGATCGGCCTCCCGCAACACCAAAACGAAGAAGAACACCGCACCGAGACTCACCTGCAGGAACGGTGTGTACTGGCCGCCGTCACCGGTCGCGAGGGCCAGCGCGAACAAGCCGAGGATGTAGGCGACGATCTGGGTGATCGCATACGCCCCGCTGGCCGCACCGAAGGCGGCACCGGTGCTGCGGGAATGGCGGGTGTAGTCGGCCGCGACCGGCACCCACGAGATCGACACGGCCAGCGCCGCATCGGTGGCGATCCAGAACAAACTCCAGTCGACACCGAACGGCCCAGCACCCTCGGGCCCGGGATTGGTGGTCAGGTCGGGCAGACCCTTGTGCAGGAACTGGATGTAGAACCAGATCAGGGCGATCACCACGCCGACGGTCACGAACCGTCGCAGCATTCGGACCGAACCGAGCGGCCAGATCGTCAGCACGGTCGTCAACACACCGGCCACCACCACATACAGCCAGTGCGGACCACCGCCGAACAACTCTTCGGCCGCATTACCGATGACGATCAACTCGAAGGTCCCCCAGCCGATGAGCTGGGCGATATTGAGCACGGTCGGAACATAACTGAGCTTCGCGCCGAACAGGCCACGCAGCAACACCATCGCGGGCTTGCCGGTCTGCGCCCCCGGCACCGCGGCAAGCCCGAGCATCACACCGCCGAGGACAGTTCCCACGATCATCGCGAGGATGCCCGCGGCGATCGAGATCTGCGGCGCGTACTCGGTGTTCGGAGCCAGCACGGTGTACGCGCCGGTAAA
Source organism: Nocardia sp. CWNU-33 (assembly GCF_046764895.1). Lineage (NCBI taxonomy): Bacteria > Bacillati > Actinomycetota > Actinomycetes > Mycobacteriales > Nocardiaceae > Nocardia > Nocardia sp. CWNU-33. Next base: position 83,545 of record NZ_JBKOQN010000024.1, read on the forward strand.
CGCGACGAGGCTGACGCCGAGATTGGCCCAAAAGGCGCTCTGGTCCCAGAACGACAGCACCTTCGGTGCGGGCTCCTCGAGGGTCAGCGGCGCCTCGTGCCGTTCGGATTCATCCAGGGTCGGTGCAGACATGCCGGAGCACTACTCCCTACGCCGGCATTACCCGGACAGGTTCATGCGGTCGGCGAAACATCGGGTCCGCCCTCTCAGCCCGGCCGTGCCCGAGCTCCCGCGGTGGGGTCTTATTCGGGCGAATAGTACACGTGACGCACCATGCCACATAGCCTTCGGTCCTTCGACCGAATCCAGCAACTGGGCGTCGTCACGCACGGCCCAGTGTTCGACCACCAACCCGTCGGAACCCGAAAGATGCGCACCCGGGCCCAGGCCACCGGTCTTCCCTCGATGCGACGACCGTGCAACCGCGGAAACCCATTGCCGATGTGCCGACCGCGAAAGGTGTACCACACCATAACGCGGTCTTCGCTCGACAGCACCTCGTGCAATTCTGCACTCCGGTCTGTAAAACTCGTGTAGGACCACTGGGCGACGACGTCGAGGATGTCCAGCCCGCAGCCACTGACGTTGTCGTAGACGTCCGGTGCGAACAAACTCAGCACAGTGTGGTCGCCGTGCGGGGTGTAGTCGAGCCAACCGGTGGCCAGTGTACGAGCGTCGAAGGACGACATGTTCACCATGCCGCGCAGGCCGTCGCAGGATGCAGCGAATGCTGTCGTGCAGGCGGTGAATTCGCCGAGAGAGGCGGGCACAGTCATGATCGGATCCACGCGTCGCGCGGTCGCGGTGCTCGGCGCGATCGTGTTGCTGGGTGGGTCGGCGGCGTGTGCGGCCGCGGACAAACCGGACGCGGACAGCCGCGCGACCTCGACACCCGCCGAGCAGTCGATCCGCGGCGAGATCGTCTCGGCAACACCGGTCGCTCAGATGTCGGCAGCCGTCACCAGCACGTACCTGAACGCCTCGGCCCGCAACGGTATCGACGCCTATCGCGTCGTATACCGGACCATCGACACCAGCGGCCGGCCGACGACCGCGAGCGGCCTGGTCGTGCTGCCGCGCACCGACTCCCGCAGGCTGCGCGTGGTCAGCTACGCGCACGGCACACTGTCGCTCAAGAGTGATGCGCCGTCGGTGAACGGGACGACCCGCCCCGACCGAGCGCGCACCATCATGTTCGCCGGGGCGGGCTATGCGGCGGTCGCGCCGGACTATTTGGGACTCGGCGAAGGCCCGGGGTTCCACCCCTACACCCATGCCCCGACAGAAGTCAGTGCCTCGGTCGACCTGTTGCGCGCGGCCCGCGCGGTCGCGGCCCGCGAGCAACGCGAACTCGACCCGGACATCCTGGTCACCGGCTTCTCCCAAGGCGGCCAGGCGGCGACGGCGCTGGGCAAGGCACTGCACGCGGGCCGGATCCCCGGCTTCGGGCTCGCGGCGCTGGCACCGGTGAGCGGACCCTACGATGTGCAGAACGTGCAGACGCCCGCCGGACTGGACGGCCGGGTCATGCCCGCGAGCGCGGTCTTCTACTTCGCATACTGGCTCACCTCGATGAACCGCATCCACCATCTCTACGACAGCCCCGCCGAAGCATTCCAGCAACCGTATGCCGCCACAGTGGAGGCACTCTTCGACGGCAATCACACCGAAATCGCCATCGGCGCAGCCCTGCTCACCGCGCCACAACAACTGTTGACGCCCAAGTTCATCGCCTGGTCACGCAACCCCACCGGAGCCGCACGCGACGCCGTCGCCGACACCGACGGCACCTGCGACTGGACACCACGCGTCCCGGTCCACCTCTATGCCGCCTCTGGCGATCGCAGCATCCCCTACGCCAACTCCGAACACTGCCTGCAAGCACTGCACAGCGACAAGGCCACCCTGCTCGACCTCGGCGACATCGACCACGGCAGCACCGCCCGCATCGCACTGCCACAGATCCTGGAGGTATTCCAACAGCAGGCCCCACCCACCTGAGCCACCCGCACGCCGAATCGCGCCTGCATCGGTAGCGCAGTGCACCGAGTTCATGCCGTCAGCGAACTCCGTCAGGTCCGGCGCCAGCCGTTGCTGAACGCCACCGTCACCGGGCTGCCCGAGCAGCATCGCGGTGCTCTCGTGCCCCCTGGAGCTCGCAGACCTCTTCGACGAACGCTATGCCCTTGAACCTGGAGCAGACCGGTGGCAAAGCGGACGCGGAGTGCAGTGGAACGCGTGCGGTACTGGTCAACTCCGGCGCGACGTGGGACGATCGCGGAAGTGACCAGCAAACCCGCCACGGAACAGTACCTGCGCGACCTCGCGCGACTGCGCCGCGTGCGCGACCGGATGGACCGGGAGTACACACAGCCGCTGGACGTCGAGGCGCTCGCCCGCGACGCGCACATGTCGGCCGGGCACCTCAGCCGCCAGTTCCGCCTCGCCTACGGCGAATCGCCATACGGCTACCTGATGACACGGCGCATCGAGCGCGCGATGGCGCTGTTGCGTCGTGGCGACCTCAGCGTCACCGAGGTCTGTTTCGCGGTCGGCTGCCAGTCGCTGGGCACCTTCAGCACTCGCTTCACCGAGCTGGTCGGTATGCCGCCCAGCACCTACCGGCGCGAGGCGGCCCTCGCGACGGCGGGGATACCGTCCTGCGTGGCGAAACAGGTGACCAGACCGATCAGGAATCGAGAAGCGCAGGTCGCCGACCCGCAATTAGCCTGATTGCCATGGACATCACCATTCACTCGAGCTTCCTGCCCCAGGACGACCCGGACGCAGCCCTCGCCTTCTACCGCGACACCCTCGGCTTCGAGGTCCGCAAAGACGTCGGATACAACGGGCTGCGCTGGATCACCGTCGGCCCCGCCGACCAGCCCGGAACCTCCATCGTCCTGCATCCGCCTGCCGTCGACCCCGGCATCACCGACGATGAGCGCCGCACCATTCTCGAGATGATGGCCAAAGGCACCTATGGCGGCATCCTCCTGGCCACCAAGGATCTCGACGGCACCTTCGAGCGGGTGCAGGCCAGCGACGCCGAGGTCGTTCAAGAACCGACCGAGCAGCCGTACGGGGTTCGCGACTGCGCGGTTCGCGATCCCGCGGGCAACCTGGTCCGCATCCAGGAGCTGCGCTGAGCCATCCGGCGATCGCAGCCATCACCTGCACAGTCGGCACCGTCAAGGAGCCCGTGCATGAGGCCGGCGGCAGCCGGCACCGACACCGAGGGAAACCTTCCCGGACTGCTGCACAACCGATGAGTGCCACACGCGCTCCCGAGGCTCGGAGGCGACGCAACCACCGAGCGTCAGCCAACCAACAGAAATGGGCATAGGTGGCCGGTGCCTCGTCGCACACACCGGGGCCAGGCCGTACCACTGACACCGCGTGCCCTCGCGCCGCATCGAGGCTTGGCGCGAGGCCGACGAGAAGCTCGACCGCGAGCTGATGCGCGACGCCGCCGGTTGGCCCGACCGGGCGTGCCGACGAGGGACAACCGAACGCACTGATCGAAGCCTGATTAGATCGAGCAAGGCCACGACGACGGAGACCGCCAACACGGCCCGCGCAACAGATGGAGACACGATGACCACGGCCACGAGGACGAAAACGAAGTCGCCGGCACCGCACGCTGCCGACAGCCACGATCTGATCCGCGTGCACGGCGCGCGCGTGAACAACCTCCAGGACGTCAGCATCGAGATCCCCAAGCGCAGGCTGACGGTGTTCACCGGCGTCTCCGGCTCGGGTAAGAGCTCGCTGGTGTTCAGCACCATCGCCGCTGAGTCGCAGCGGCTGATCAACGAGACCTACAGTGCCTTCGTACAAGGCTTCATGCCGTCGCAGGCGCGGCCCGAGGTCGACGTGCTCGAAGGGCTGACGACCGTGATCACCGTCGACCAGCAGCGGATGGGTGCCGACCCCCGCTCCACGGTCGGTACCGCCACCGACGCCAGCGCGATGCTGCGCATCCTCTTCAGCCGACTCGGGCAGCCGCACATCGGCTCGCCCCAGGCCTTCTCCTTCAACGTCGCCTCGATCAGTGGAGCGGGTGCGGTCGCCATAGAGCGCGCCGGACGAACCGTGAAGGAGCGTCGCAGCTTCAGCATCACCGGCGGCATGTGCCCGCGCTGCGAAGGCCGTGGCGCAGTCTCCGATATCGACCTCACCCAGCTCTACGACGACTCCAAGTCGCTCGCCGAGGGCGCGTTCACCATCCCGGGCTGGAAGTCGGACAGCTTCTGGACGGTGCGGGTCTACGCCGAGTCGGGCTTCGTCGACCCGAACAAGCCGATCCGCAAGTACACCAAGAAGGAACTCAACGACTTCCTCTACAAAGAGCCGACCAAGGTGAAGGTCGACGGCGTCAACCTCACCTACGAGGGGCTGATCCCCAAGGTGCAGAAGTCGTTCCTCGCCAAAGACCCCGACGCGCTGCAGCCGCACATCCGGGCGTTCGTGGACCGGGCGGTCACCTTCACCATCTGTCCCGAATGCGGTGGCACCCGGCTCAGCGAGCTTGCCCGCTCCTCGCGGATCAGCGGGATCAACATCGCCGACGCCTGCGCGATGCAGATCAGCGACCTCGCCGAATGGGTCCGCGGCCTCGACGAGCCGTCGGTCGCGCCGTTGCTCGCCGCGCTGGGGCACACCCTCGACTCGTTCGTGCAGATCGGGCTGGGATACCTCTCACTCGAACGGCCGTCGGGGACGCTGTCGGGCGGTGAGGCGCAGCGCGTCAAGATGATCCGCCACCTCGGGTCGGCGCTCACCGATGTCACCTACGTCTTCGACGAGCCCACCATCGGGCTGCATCCGCACGACATCCAGCGGATGAACGACCTGCTGCGGCAACTGCGGGACAAGGGCAACACGGTGCTCGTCGTGGAGCACAAGCCGGAGACGATCGTGATCGCCGACCACGTTGTCGACCTCGGCCCCGGTGCCGGTACGGGGGGCGGCACCGTCTGCTTCGAGGGCACCGTCGAGGGGCTGCGGGCCAGCGGGACCATCACCGGCCGCCATTTCGACGATCGCGCCGCCGTCAAGGAGGCTGTGCGCAAGCCCACCGGCACGCTGGCGATCCGCGGCGCGACAACACACAACCTTCAGGACCTCGACGTCGATATCCCGCTCGGGGTGCTCTGCGTTGTCACCGGCGTCGCCGGCTCCGGCAAGAGCTCGCTCGTGCACGGGTCGATCCCCCGCGGCGCGGATGTGGTGTCGGTCGACCAGGGCGCTATCCGCGGCTCGCGGCGCAGCAACCCGGCGACATACACCGGACTGCTCGACCCGATCCGCAAAGCGTTCGCGAAGGCCAACGGCGTGAAGCCAGCGCTGTTCAGCGCCAACTCCGAGGGCGCCTGTCCCAACTGCAACGGCGTCGGGGTGGTCTACACCGACCTGGCGATGATGGCCGGTGTCGCCACCACCTGCGAGGAGTGCGAGGGGAAGCGGTATCAGGCGTCGGTGCTGGAATACCATCTCGGCGGCCGCGACATCAGCGAGGTGCTGGCGATGTCGGTGACCGAGGCCGAGGAGTTCTTCGGCGCCGGCGAAGCGCACATACCGGCCGCGCACGCCATCCTCGGCCGGCTCGCCGACGTCGGGCTCGGCTACCTCAGCCTCGGTCAGCCGCTCACCACGCTGTCCGGCGGCGAGCGGCAGCGGCTCAAGCTGGCCACCCACATGGCCGAGAAGGGCGGCGTCTACGTCCTCGACGAGCCGACCGCGGGCCTCCACCTCGCCGATGTCGAGCAGTTGCTCGGCTTGCTAGACCGGCTCGTGGACTCCGGCAAGTCGGTCATCGTCGTCGAGCACCATCAGGCGGTCATGGCGCACGCCGACTGGATCATCGACCTCGGCCCCGGCGCAGGCCACGACGGCGGCCGGATCGTCTTCGAAGGCACCCCCGCCGACCTCGTCGCCGCCCGTTCCACCCTCACCGGCGAGCACCTCGCGGCCTACATCGGCTCCTGACCGACCTGATCCCGTTGCGTCGGAGGACGCTGGGGTCCGCGAACCAGATGTGCACCGTTCGCTCCGTCGGCCGGTTCAACGTGGACGATCCGCTGGGCGTGCCGTGGTCGGTCATCGAGCACCTGGCCGCGCAGCTGCGGATCGAGGACCCATCGGTGGTGAAGCGGTACACCGAGCGGAAGATGCCGTACGAGCACGCGTGCGAGATCCGGGACGCCTACGGCTACCGCCCGCGTTCGAGGAGGCAGAGTGGGGACCGAAGTTCCGCGCGTTCCTGCACGGCGGGCGTGGACGGGCGCTGAGGGCCCGTGGCGCTGTTCAACCAGGCGGTGGGCTGGCTGCGACGCAACCGAGTGTTGCTGCCGGGTGTGCGCGTGCTGGTCAATCAGGTCGCGTCCCGTGCGCGAGGTGGCGGAGAAACAGCTGTACGCGACAGTGGCGGGCGCGCTACGGGCGGACGCATCGCTGCCGGCGGATGTGGTGGCAATGCGTGGGGTGCCCGGAAGGGCGGCGGGTCTCGGAACTGGAGCGGCTGCGCCGGCGGCCGATTCGGACGCCGGGCGCGGTGGTGATGGGACGCCGGAGACGGAGATCGAGCCGCGCGGGCCGCTACAGCTTCCGCGCCTCCACCCCGGCTGGCGGCGGCCTGCGCCACCCGGCCACTACCGATGCCGACGAGGAGGGGATGAGCCCAGGTGGGTTCAGCTGACGACGGCCTGGCCGTACGCGGCACGTCACTGTTTGGGGAGGAGCTTGTCCGTCCACAGCGGACGGCAAAACGCAGAGGCAAGGAGGTTACCCAGTCCTGCCACTCTCAACATATAGCGCACCGGGGGTCTTGCGGCAAGACCCGGGTCGTGCCGCAGAATCTCCGGTCGAAGCCAGAACTTGCGGAAATCAAGGATTCGCGAAGTACGTGTGCTCTTGTCGAGGTGTGGGCCTCGCGCGGGGCGTCGAACCTCCGGTGGGACTCGTGGTGCGGGCACTCGGCGCGGAAGTGGGGTGTGCTCGCCGCCGGACTGCCCGGAGCAGCCGGCCGAAATGCAACCTTGTCGAATGAGGGGTTTTCATGATCGACGTGATCGTTGCCGGCGGTGGACCAACCGGCTTGATGCTGGCCAGCGAGTTGCGGCTGCACGGCGTGCACACGCTCGTGCTGGAGAAGGAGGCCGAGCCGACCAGGCATGTCCGGTCGCTCGGCCTGCACGTGCGCAGCGTCGAGGTAATGGACCAGCGCGGTCTGCTGGAGCGGTTCCTCGCGCTCGGCAAGCAGTACCCGGTCGGCGGCTTCTTCGCCGGCATCACCAAGCCGCAGCCCGACCGGCTCAACACGGCACATCCGTACGTCCTCGGCATCCCGCAGCCCGTCACCGAGCGCCTGCTGACCGAGCACGCCACCGAACTCGGCGCCGAGATCCGGCGCGGCTGCGAACTGATCGGGCTGAGCCAGGACGACCACGGGGTGACCGTCGAGCTGGCCGACAGCACGCAGCTGCGCTCGCGCTACCTCGTCGGTTGCGACGGCGGCCGCAGCACGGTGCGCAAGCTGCTCGACGTCGGCTTCCCCGGCGAGCCCACCCGGGTCGAGTCGCTGCTGGGCGAGATGGAGGTGGCCGCGCCGCCGGAGACGCTGGCCGCCGTGGTGGCTGAGGTCCGCAAGACCCACAAGGGGTTCGGCGCCGGGCCCTCTGGGGACGGGGTGTACCGCGTCGTCGTGCCCGCCGAGGGTGTGGCCGAGGACCGGTCGGTCCCGCCGACCCTCGAGGAGTTCAAGCAACAGCTGCGGGTGTTCGCCGGCACCGACTTCGGCGTGCACTCACCGCGTTGGCTGTCCCGCTTCGGCGACGCCACCCGGCTGGCCGAGCGCTACCGGGTCGGCCGGGTGCTGCTTGCCGGCGACGCGGCGCACGTCCACCCACCGCTGGGCGGGCAGGGCCTCAACCTCGGCGTCCAGGACGCGTTCAATCTGGGCTGGAAACTGGCCGCCGAGGTCAACGGCTGGGCACCGGAGGGGCTGCTGGACAGCTACCACACCGAACGGCACCCAGTAGCCGCCGACGTGCTGAACAACACCCGCGTGCAGTCCGAGCTGATGTCCTCCGAGCCGGGTCCCCGGTCTGTGCGCCAGCTGCTGTCGGAACTTATGGACTTCGAGGAGGTGAACCGGTACCTGACCGAGAAGATCACCGCGATCGGGGTTCGCTACGACCTGGGCGAGGGGCACGAACTGCTCGGCCGGCGGCTGCGGGACGTCGGGTTGAAGCGGGGCCGCCTCTACGAGTTGATGCACGGCGGCCGCGGGCTACTGCTCGACCAGACCGGCCGGCTCTCAGTGGCGGGCTGGGCAGATCGGGTCGACCACGTCGTCGAGGTCAGCGAGGAACTGGACGTGCCTGCGACGCTGTTGCGGCCGGACGGCCACGTGGCGTGGGTCGGTGAAAACCAGCAGGACCTGCTCAGCCAGCTGCCCAAGTGGTTCGGCGCTGCCGTCAGCTGAGCGCCGACCTTCGCGAACGCCTCCACCACCCAGAGGACGGGTAGTCAGCAAGATCACGCTCAGCGCCAGCCACGGTTCCATAGACCCCCTGAACCGATCTCAGCACACGGCCGACACGGCGGCAGCCATGGGCACATTCGCCGACAGGTAGCGGCCGAAATCGCCTCCCGGATCGGCTATTGGCATCCCGTGCTCCATCGTCGGTTCCTCGCTCCGCCCGCCTCGACTACTCCGCTCCGGGTGGGTTCGCCGCGCCCGCGCGCCGCGCCTGGGCGAGCAACTCGTCGAGTTGGGCTTCAGCGCGTTCGGCGCGGGTCAGGGTTTGGGTGCGGGCTTCGTCCAATGCTTCGATGCGGTGGGCTGTCTCGGCGTGTGCCTTGTCGATGGCTGTCGCCGCTTCCGTTCGCACCGCGGTGAGCTCCGCGATTGCCGTGCGGCGCGCCTCCGCCAACTCGGTGCGTGTCGCATCGAGTTCGGCGCGAACCCTGCGCCACTCCACACGCGCTTCGTTGGCTGCTTCGACCCGTTCCGCGGCTGCCTTCTCCGCTCGTTCGGTCGCGCGTTCGGCGTCCGCGGCCCGCTGGACGGCGAGATCGCGTTCGGATTGCGCGGATGCCACCCGCGCCGCTGATTCGCGTTGGGCGTGTCCGATTTCGGTGTCGGCGCGCCGCTGTGCCTGCTGCACCTGTTCGGCGGCCTCCTGCCGGATCCGCTCGATTTCCTCGGCGGCTTCGCGACGTGCGGTACGAATTTCGGCTTCTGCGGCGCTGCGCGCGGCGAACACGTCGTCGGCGGCTTGCCTGGTGGTGCGTTCGACTTCGCGCAGCGCGTCGTCGCGGGCCGTATTCGCGACGGCGACCAGACTTTCCGCGTGCTCGGCTGCCGCAGCGGCATCTTCTGCTGCGGCGTCGGCGATCGCCTTGGCTTCCTCGGCGTCGCGTCGGGCCTGCTCGGCGGTGACGCCTGCTATCTCGGCCTCGGCGATCCGGCGGGCCGCATCGGCCTGAACGGCCTGGACCTGCGCTTCCGCGATGGAGGGGTCGGCCAGTGTGGACAGTTCGGCAACGGCGGTGTTCAGGGTGGTGCCCAATTGTTCTGCCAGTCCACGGAACTGGGTGAGCAGCTCGTCGGCGCGTAAGCGGGCGACCGTCACCGGGCCCGGTGACGTCACCGTGACGGAAGCGGTCGTGATGTCCGACTCGTGCTGTTGCCGTTGACGTTCGCGCCAGGCTCGCCATCGCGTGTGCTCCGGATGGTCGCAGTATTCCGATGGTCGGCCGGGGCCGCTGCCGCGAGTGATGGGTCGGGGGCAGCCAGGGTAGTTGCATACGGCGGACACGGGAGAATCGTAGCGTTTGTTTCGTCCTATCCAACGTATTGAGGCGAAACGAAATGCGTGTCGCTCCGGGACGTCTCCTTGCACGACACGACATTCTGACCGCCGATAAGTGAACCTTATCGGCGGTCAGACTCCGCTAGAGTGATTGATTGTCGGTGCAGGAGTTTCGTTTTCGTTTGGTTCGTGTACACGAAACGAAACTGCTACGGAATTACGAGAAAACTAGGGAGCTGATTCGTGGACGATCGAACCGCTGTTGTCGCGGTACCGGACTCGGTCCAGACCGAACTGCGCAAAGGAGTCCGCAGCGTCCTGATCGACGCTGCCGCACTCCGATTGGTACGCGAACGCTTCGACGACAACCAAGCAGGGTCGCTCCGCCGATACCTCGAGGCATCCCAATCCGCGAATACCCTGCGCGCCTACCGCACCGACTGGATCGCCTGGGCCGCCTGGTGCGCGGCGGAAAATAGGCAGGCCCTGCCCGCCGACGCCTTGGACGTCGCGGTGTATTTGGCTGCCGCCGCCGACGCGCAGCGTCACCCCGACCCAACCACATTACGTCACAGTGACAGTGAATCCGAGTCCCGGCACTGGGCTTTCAGCGCCGCCACCCTCGAACGTAAAGCCGCCGCCATCGCCGCCGTCCACGCCGCCAACGGACTGCCCTCCCCCACCCGCTCCGACGTGGTTCGCCTGACCCTGCGCGGCATTCGCCGCACGCGGCGCTCCCAACCCACGCGCAAACGCCCCGTCCTGCTGCACACCCTCGAACAGCTGCTGGCCGGTCTACCCGAACCGGGCTGGCCGACCGAACCCGCCCGCCGCCGCGACACTCTCGCGCTGCTCGTCGGATTCGCTGGTGCATTGCGCCGCAGCGAACTTGCCGGCCTGCGCATCACCGACGTTCGCGTACACCTCGACCACCGCACCGGCGAACCCCTCCTGCTCGTCCAGCTGCCGACCACCAAAACCGACCCGACCGGCACCAGCGAACAACGCGTCGCGCTGCCCCGTGGCCAACGCCCGCACACCTGCCCCGTCTGCGCCTTCGCCGACTGGATACACCTGCTCGAAGCCCATGCTGCCCACGCCGCCAGCGGACTGCAAGCCTGGCTCACCGACACACGACCCACACCCCCGGACATCCATCGCTGCCACGGTTTTCAAGGCACCACCCTCGCCGACCAACCCCTGTTCCCCACCATCACCCGCCACGGCGGCATCGCCGCCCGCCCCATGTCCGGGCGCGCCGTCGCCGAACTCGTCAAGCGCTACGCCGCCCGCGCCGGCCTCGACCCCGCCCTCTTCTCCGGCCACTCGCTGCGCGCGGGCTTCGCCACCCAAGCCGCACTCGGCGGCGCGAGCGACCGCGAAATCATGCGCCAAGGCCGCTGGTCCAACCCCCGCACCGTGCACGGCTACATCCGCACCGCAAACCCGTTGGAAGACAACGCCGTCACCAAACTGGGCCTGTGACGCGTCTACAGGATGAATTGCATTTGATGCAACATTGCACATTGCCACGATGAAGGCTGCGACACAGGTCCAGAAGTTTCGTACCTTAGCGCGTCGCCGCGAAAATCGTGCCCTACCTGAGTGATTCGATCGTTTCGCGAACAAGACGCAACGATGTTGTGTTAGATGCAACACCATGGACAGGGCTGATCTGCCCGGTGCGGCGCACCTTGTGCTTGCCGATGGAGTCGTGCACCTGGACCCGGAACGCGCCGTGTTCGATGCGATGCTCGCCGGTTGGGAGCGGCAGCAGCGGACCCGATTGTTGAAGAAAGCGATAATCCGGCCACGGCTCGCGCTCATTCGCAGGACGGGTGAGTTCACGAATTCGTATCCGTGGCAATGGGAACCGACCGACGGTGAGGAATTCATCACTCACCTTCGGGGCGAGCGGGACGGCACCCGACCGATCTCCGTCTCGACCGCGCGCGGGTACCAGCTGTCGATCACTTTGTTCATGCAGTACGTGACCGATACTGGCTGCCAGGGGCCGACAGTCTGCCGGCAGCGTTTCGGATCGGTGCCACAGCAGGTGTTCCACGAGGGCAATTCGATTGCTCATGTCGCCGATGTCGAGGGGGCAACCCGGTCGGCGGCGGTTGACCTATGACGAGGTCCAGGCGTTGTTCGATGCCGCCGATGCGCCGGTCGAGCACGCGCGGCGGCACGGGCGCAAGGGTGCATTACCTGCCCTGCGCGATGCGGCCTTGCTGAAGACGGTCTACGCCTATGGGTTATTCTCCGGGGCTCGGCCCACGTGCGTTCCCGCATTTCTCTGAGTTTGTGCAGTTCAGAGGCTGATGCCGGAGATGCTAGCCGTCGCGACAGATGTGGTGCAAGTCGACGTGGCGGGCAATCCTCAGCGGCTCGCGCGCAGTATGCGGATCGCGCGCAGTGCGCGGGGCGGTTCGCCTCCGAATCTTGCGGATCCGTCGAGGTAGCGGGTGACGAGGTCGGAGGCGGAGTGGTCTTCGAGGTCGGTGAAGCCGAGGGCGCGCAGCTGTGCGGCGATGTCGTCGGGCGTGAAGTAGCTGAACACGGGTTCGCCGACGCCGGCCAGCCGATCGGCACGTGCCTGCTGGTGCGCACGGTCCTCGTCGCTGTTCGCGGGCTGCAGGTAGTCGAAGACCACCTCGACCGGCTGGGCCTGACCAGCGATGTATTCGAGAGTGGCGTGGGCGGCGTTCGGAGTCAGATAGAAGACGACGCCGAGCCACACGAATACGGCCGGGTCCGTCCGTTTGAATCCGGTGGATTCCAATCCCGCTGCCAGCGTCTGGGTTTCGAAATCGACCGGCACGAAGGTCAACGTCTCAGGACGGTCGATTCCGGCGGTAGTAAGGCGTTCGCGTTTCCACGCTTGGGTGGCGGGGTGGTCGACCTCGAAGACACGCAAGTCCGGGCGCGGATTGCGATAGGCGAAGGTGTCCAGACCGGCGCCGAGGATCACGACCTGCCGCACACCAGCGGCGATGGCCGCGGCCACGGCGTCCTCGGCGAAGCGTGCGCGTGCGGCGAAGAACAGTCGGCGGGGCCGATCGCTGACCCCGTCACCGAGGTGATTGGTTGTGGGCGTGCCCAATTCGGCCAGTTCCTCTGCGGTGACGCCGAGCAGACGTGCCGCCAGGGGGTCGGTGAAGATCTGTGGTCGGTCAGCGATCTGGTGATAGGCGCGGGCGTACGCGGTGATGAGCGCTGTCCGGCTGGGTCCGTCGTTTTCCATATTCAAGAACCTACTTGCGAATGTGGCGCGTGCTCTATGAACTCACTCACGATCGATAGCACTGATTACGGTCGGCCCTCCTTCGGAGCGGTTGCCACGAGTCGACAGGGGCGGGCTCGAACCTGTTATCGGGGCTGGGTTGATGTGTTGAGCCGGGTCATGAGTTCGCGGTTGGTGGCACGAGCGGCGGCAAGATCGTCGTCGCGTTCGTCGAGTTGTTGCTGCAGGTCGATGTTTCGCTGTTCGAGCTGGTTGACGCGCTGGTGGAGCGCGTCGATGTCGGTGGGTGCGCCGAGTCCGGATTCACGCCAGGTCTGCTCGCCGAGCGCTTCGGACAGTCGTTTCTCCAGTTGCTGGACGCGCGCAGCAAGTCGGGCGGCTCGCTCGTGGGCGGCCAGCAGGTCCGCCTGCAACGAAGCACGGGTGACCGCAGGTCCACGGTCGGCGGTGGCGGCTGGATCTGCTTGCAGCACAGGGATTTTCTCCAGAAGATCACGGTGCCGGTAGAGGAAGGTTCGGTCCACCCCGGCTGCGCGAGCGATCGCGGACGTACTGATGTGTTCACCGTCGGTGACCACCTTGTTGAGGACTGCCAGCACGCGTTGGCGCAGCGAGTCGTCGCGGCGGCCGTCGAGCATCGGCCGGGCGCTGCGGTGCGGGCGGGTGTCGGTCACGCGGTGGCCTCCGAGGTGGGTGCGGGCGAGATGGTCGCGGGGAGGGGGGAGCCCAGCACCTGGATCTGGCCGACCGCAGGCACGCATCGAAGGTGCCGCAGTACGGCCAGTATGGAGCGTGGTTCGTGCGGTGGGGCAAGTCGTCGGCCCGCCGCAGATCAAGCCGCGCTCGAGTTTCCGAGAGTTCGACAGGCCGATTTGGGACAGGGACCCGGCGCAGATGCGCGAGCGGAAGTTCCACTACAGGTTGGACCGCGTGCTGGACGGACTCGATGTGCGCCGAAATGCTCGACTCACCCTGAGTGGGTGTGGGCTACCACAACCGAACCCCCGTATCGGCTACGGTTCACGTCGCACCAACCTGTGTGATCCCTCATATCGAGAGGCGAAGTCTGTTGTCGGTGAACCTGTTCTGGCGTTCGATGTCTGTAGTGGCGGTGTCCCTGCTGATGGCGGTGCCGGCGTACAGCCAGGCGGACCCGGTGGACGACGCGCACCCGATCGGATTGGACCGGTTCTATCACCAGCGGCTCGAGTGGAAGCCTTGCGCCGTCGAAAATATCGACAAGGCCGGTGGCGAGTGCGCGGATGTACTGGTGCCGCTCGACTACGGGAATCCCGACGATCGCACGATGACCGTGGCGATTTCGCGGGTGAAGGCCGGCGATCCGGTGCAGCGGCGGGGAATTCTGCTGTCCAATCCGGGCGGTCCTGGTGGGGAGGGGCTGGACAGTCTGGATCTGCTCGGTGATGTGCTCTCGCCGGAGGTCTTGGCGAGTTACGACCTGATCGGCATGGATCCGCGCGGGGTCGGCGAATCCGGTCGGAGTCCGCGGTGCGGGTGGCCGGTAGGCGAGATGATTCGGTCAGCGGGTCTGGATCCGCTGGGATTCGTGCACGACACCGTTCAGTCCGCGGGGATGGCCGCGACCTGCCTTATTCGTGATCCGAACAAGCTGAGGCAGTTCACCACTCGCAACACCGCGCGTGACATGGACATTGTGCGAGGCGCCCTGGGTGAGGAGAAGGCCAACTTCTACGGCGTGTCCTACGGCACCTACCTCGGGGCCGTGTTCACGCAGATGTTCCCCGAGAGGAGTGACCGCATCGTGCTCGACAGCACGATCGACCCGGACCGGTATTGGGAGGGCTTGGTTCAGGATTGGGGTCCGGCAGACGAGATCGCGCTGGACGACTGGGCCGGCTGGGTTTCCGGTCGGGATGACGAGTTCCGGCTCGGTGCGACTCCGCAGCAGGTGCGGGCGAAGATCGAGGAGCTCGTTCGTATCGCTGCGCGCCAACCGATTGTCATCGATGGGTTTGCCATTGACGATCACTGGCTTCCGTTCATCCTGCACGGATTGCTGATGAACTTCCGGCTGAACGAAGCGATGGCCGCCACTGTGCGGGAGATCGCCGATGCCGCGGGTGGTCCGCCAACTACATCGCGAACACCCCGGCTTCGTGCCATCGTGGAGGCGCTGCGCGACAATGAGAATTCGGTGCTTGCGCAGATCGCCTGCGGCGATGTCGGGGCACCGATTGATCCGACCTGGTACTGGCGCAACATCGAAGAGACCCGTGCCACGCAGCCGGTTTTCGGCGCGCTGGCGAACAACATCCAGCCGTGCGCCTTCTGGCCTCGCCCGGTCGAGCCACCGGCTGTAGTCCGGAATTCTGTGCCCGCGCTCATCCTGCAGGCGACGGGCGATCCCCGAACTCCTTATGTCCACGGCGTCCGATTGCATCAGGACATGTCCGAGTCGCGGATGGTGACGCTGCAGGATGTCCGTATCCACATGACATTCCGGCCCGAACTCAGCGACTGCGTGAACCACGCGATCAACACATACTTCAGCGTGGGAACCATGCCGGATACCGACATCACCTGCTACGCTGATCATTCCACGCCCTAGCCCACACGCTGACCCAGGACGATCGGTCTCATCCGGGCCAGCGGATCGGTCAAGCGGCGATCGTGACGGTTTCGTCGTCGAACTGGCTCCGCATAGCGACCGTCGGCGGCCAACAGCTGACTACCTGACCGTCACCAGTGGGGGCTCGCGCGACCTGACCAGCCGTCGAGGACTCCTCCTCCCGACCGGATTCTCGAACTCACAACCGTCGAAACTTTCCTCGACCGCGATCGACGACACCGCCGCCACGATGTACCTGCACCGCAACACAATTCGCAACCGACTTATTCGCTTCTCCGAACTGATCGGGCTGGACCTCGACCGCACAGACGACCTGATCGTCACCTGGTGGCTCCTTACCCGCGCCCGAGCGCACTGAGCGCCGTGCCGCATCGATGTGCGCAGACGCAGTAGGAGCAGCACGGTAGGTAACCAACTAGAGACCGGTCTGACTCGAACCACTTGCGGAGGTCGACCAGCCGCTCGCCCGGTGGGGAGGTGCGATCTGCCGAGTCTGTGCTTCCCGGACGAATTGCTGCTGACTACCTCAACAGGGTTGCCGGCGGCGGGATCTCACTCGCCGCCGCCACAGCCTCCTCCGCCTCCACCGCAACCACCCCCGCCGCTGCAGCCGCCGTCCCCACCACCACTGCAACCACCACCGTTGATGTAACTACCGAGTGCAGCACCACCGCCGGCCTGCGCCGCCCGAGCCCGGCCTGCGGCAGTCCACGACTCGGCACGTTTCCGCTGACGGAGTAAGCGGAAACCACTGACGCCCACCAACACGACCGCGACGAAGAATGCCACGCCGCCCGCGACGGGATAGAACCCCACCAGCACAGCGCTCGCGAGCACAAAGACAACAGCCATCAAGATATACATCAGAACCTCCCCCTCCGAAGCAGTGCACTCAGCTTACCGGGCGGCACCAACAGATCCACGGAACAACCTGCGGCACTGGATGATCGATTCCGTGCCACGCGCTATGTCCTGCATCACGACAACCCGCTCGATGCGCCGATCCGGATCGAGCTAGGCCATGCGTCGGCTAGTGTCAATCGGACACTCGACTGGTCGTATACGGGGAGGTTTGGACATCCGGCCGACTGGGCACTGCACCGAGGGGTATAGAAATTTGGAGGTAACGCGATGGTGGGCGGACGGCCCCGACAGTTCGACCCCGATGCCGCCCTCGACCGGGCGCTGGAAGTGTTCTGGCGTCAAGGATACGAAGGCACGGCACTCTCGGACCTGACCGAGGCGATGGGTATCAACCGCCCCAGCCTCTACGCCGCGTTCGGCAACAAGGAAGACCTCTTCCGCAAAGTCCTCGACCGCTACATCGCGGGCCCCCGCGCGTTCGCGACACACGCATTGAATCGCCCCACTGCAGTCGAAGTCGCCGAAGCACTGATGTCCGGAACGATCGCGCTCACCGCAGGCCCGAACACACCCCGCGGCTGCCTGCTCGTCAGTCACACACACGCTTGCGGCCCCGACACCGACCCGATCCGGGACGAAGTCATCGCACGGCGCACCGCAAGCACAGCGGCACTGTGTCACCGCCTCGAACGCGCCCGCGCCGAGGGTGACCTTCCGATCGAAGCCGACCCGAAAGCCCTGGCCTACTTCGTCACAGCCATCATCGACGGCATCGCCACCCAAGCCGCCAACGGCTGCACCCACGAAGACCTCCGCCACGTCTCCGAACTCGCCCTGCGCATGTGGCCGGCCCGAACCCCGGTCTGGGCCGCAGACCTCAGTCGACCGCTCTACCGAAGCCGACCCGTGCGCGCGGCGACTTCGTAAACGAACTCCACACCATCGACCAGGTCGAGTTGCTCACCCACCCGCACGAAGCCGTACCCACTGACCAACGCCAGAAATGGTCGGGTGTCCTGGCCCGAGCGAACAGGAAATGTCGCGGTGGGATGTCGAGAACCCGCGCGCGGCTTCGTCGACAGTCAGGCGCTTTCCCCGGAGGGCACGTTCGTCCGCTCCGACGGCGAGGGGCGGCCGCCGTTACCGACGGCCCGTTCGCGGAGACCAAGGACCTGATCGCCGGGTGGTGATCGACGTCGAGACCTACGAGCGGGCGCTCGAGCTGGCCGGCGAGTTGTCCGCGGCTCCGGGTGCGGATGGGAAGCCGATCCAGGAGTGGCTCGAGGTGCGCCCATTCCTGGCCGCGTCCCCGACCATCGCGGAGTGACGCACGGCGGACGAGGCGCCGCACGACTCAACGCGCAGTTGCGTAGTTGAGCGGCAAGGAAGTATCGGCCGCAGAGGCGAGATTCCCGGCACCGGGCCGACAAGGATCGGAGCCCGCACCCCCTCAGCCGGTAATCTCCTCAGGATGCTCGGACAACACACGCGTGCGCGCCTTCGGCGGATCACGGCCCTGGTCGCCGGTTGGACAGCTGTTGCTGCAGTGGCGATCCCCGCGGCCGCGCAGGAACCGGGCCGATTACCCGCCGCAGACGAATTGCGAGTGTGCACGCCGGGAGACTACCCGCCGTATTCGGTGGGCGACGGCGCAGGCGGATACGTCGGGATCGACATCGAACTCATCCGAGGCTTCGCCGATGTGCTGCACCGCCCGATCCGGTTCATCCCGGTGACCTGGGCAACGCTGGCAACCGATTTCGCGCCGCAGCAGTGTGATGTCGCGGTCGGCGGAATCTCCGACCTGCCCGCACGCCGCGGGTTCTCCGACTTCTCGATCTCCTACGGCATCGACGGAAAAGCCCCGATCACACGGCGCACCAGCGGCGCCGACTACGCCACGATCGCGCAGATCAATCAACCCGGCGTGCGGGTGATCGCGAACCGCGGTGGCACCAACGAATCGTTCGCACGCAAGAACTTCCCCGACGCCCAACTGACTCTGTGGAACGACAATCTCACCCTCTTCGACGAAATCGACCAGGGCCGGGTGGATGTCTTCGTCACCGACTCCGTCGAAGGCCGATACCGCGTCCGCAGCCACCCCGGTCTGCAGGTCCTGCACCCCGAGCGCCCGTTCGACTCCTTCCAGAAGGTGTTCCTGCTGAAGAAGAACGACCCTGTACTGGCCACGACCGTGAACGCGTGGCTGGCAACCCAACTCGCCACCGGGGCCGTCGACCGCTCCTTCGCCCGATGGATCGGCGGCGACGCGCCCATCAGCGGTAACTGAGCGACACCCGCACAAGTCGACGGACAACACGAGGCAGCCACGCGGCCGTAGCGCATCCAGGCTGTCGTGGAATGTCGCGAGGCCGACGGAATCGTAGACCGCATGCGCGCCTTTACCTTTGGTGACGGCCTGCCCAGCACATGACGGACGGCCCTTGCCCGAAGGTTCACGGAGTCACCGATCCCATCTGGAGATCCGAGTGGGACTCCGCCGTGAAGCTGGTGGCTAGATTGCTAGCATGCTAGCATCGCGTTGTGGGCGACGAGGATGTGAAGCAGTTCAACGTCTACCTGCCGATCGGGCTGATCAAGCAGGTCAAATATCAGTCGATCGAGTCGGGAATGTCATTGTCGGCACTGGTAGCCGACGCGCTGCGGGCATACCTCGACGACACCCACCGGCAGTCATCGTCGGGAAAGGATTGATATGACGACCGAAGGTATCGAGGCCGTGCTCCTGGAAACTCACAACTGGGGCAAGGCGGCCAAGTTTCTGCAGGAGCTGGGATTCGAGGTGGAGTTCGAAACCGACCACAACTCGGGCCAGTTCCGCAACGGTGACGGTCCCAGCGTTTTCGTTGCCGAGGTCCCTACGACTCAGCAGCCGCGCACGCAGCTGGTTCTGAAGGTCGCCGGCACGCAGAACCGCCCCGGCGGCGAAGTCGATATCGTCACCGAGTTCGAGCAGACCCACTACGGGACCCAGGAGATGACCGTCCGCGACCCGGACGGGCGGCTCTGGAGCCTGCAAGCACCGGCGGGCAAGCAGTGATCGCCATACCGAACGAGCAGGTCGCGCCGGACAGTACCGCGATCCGGGTCGCGCTGTGGCGGGCGATGCACGTGCAGATCGATTCGCCCCCTTACGTATTCCGCGACGAGATCGGTCTGCGGCTGGCATCGCCCGAGGAAGATTGGCGAAGTCGCCCGGATATGGACCCGCAGACCACCAGCCAGATGCGAGCAGGCATCGTGTCCCGGGCCCGCTTCATCGAGGACCTCCTCGCCGAACAGATCGAGCGTGGCGTGGATCAGTACGTTCTGCTCGGTGCCGGACTGGACACCTTCGCCCAACGCCGGCCCGAGCTCGCCGCACGCCTGACGGTGTTCGAGATCGACCAACCCGACCCCCAGGCATGGAAGCGACAGCGCCTCACCGAGCTCGGATACGGCGTCCCGGAATGGTTACGACTGGTCCCCGTCGATTTCGAAGTGGACTCGTGGTGGGATCGGCTGACAGCCGCCGGTTTCGACCCGGACCGCCCGGCGGTTGTGGCATCCACCGGCGTCTCCATGTACCTCACCAAGGAGACGAATATCGCAACCCTGCACCAGATTGCGAAACTCGCGCCCGGCTCCACTCTGGCCACGACATTCATGCTGCCGCTCGAACTCGTCGGCCCCGACGAACAGCGGCTGCGCCGGTATGTCGAGCAGGGCGCTCGCGAATCGGGCACTCCGTTCATCAGTTTCTTCGGTCCCGACGAGATCGTGGCGCTGGCCGAGGACGCGGGTTTCGCTGCCACCCAGCACATTTCGCCCAGCGACATCAACCGTCGCTACTTCACCGACCGCACCGACGGTCTGCGCCCCACGGAGTCGGAGCAGATCCTGGTGGCGACGTCCTAGTACGGCAACCGTTTCGAGGTCGCCTCGGGCTGGTGCAATCCTTCGAAGCCGCACCGTCCCCGAAGGTATCGGCGATCTGGGCGACCGTGTATTTGCGTTTGCCTCGCTGATCGAGCTCTTCGTACATCTCTCGGGCCTCGAGCGCTTGCAACTCGGTCAGGGCGGATGGCCGGCCGCCGACCCGGCCTCGGGACCGCACGGATTCCAGACCTTCGAGGGTTCCCTCGCTGATCAGGTCCGCGGTCTTCTCGTCCATGGCGGCGATGACGTGGAACAGGAACCGCACGGCCGGGGAGGTGGTGTCGATGCCCTGCTCGAGCACGATCAGGGCGATGCCGCGCTCGTCGAGTACGGCGGCGAGTTCTGTCATGTGCCGCACCGATCGGAACGGCCGCGTGATCACCAGCTCGTCACCGCGCCGCAAATGCTCGAAGCACTTGTCCCATTCAGGGCGTTGGGCGAGCTTGCCGGATGCTTTGTCGACCCAGATCCGCTCGCATCCGGCGGCGGTGAGAGCGTCGATCTGGGAGTCGTCTTTCTGCCCGCGCGTGGACGCCCGCGCGTATCCGAATCGGCCCATGCCCGAACTGTCCCATAAAGGGCCGACACGTCCGGTTCTGCCCCATAGATATCGCACACGGGTTGTGCCCCAAAGGGTGTGGTGTGTGAGCTGCCGGTTCCCGGCGGGTGCCGACACGGACGTCGGTGGGACGTAACGTTCGTTTTCGACCCATCACATCGCGCGGAATGCGGCTATGAGCGGATGTATGTCCGGTCTCTCCGGGTAGTGGTGGACGGGTGTTTCGCTGAGTCGATCGCATCCGGCAGCGGTCGCAGGGCAGAGCAGGATGTGCACGGTGAGTCTGGACATGGATATCCTGCGGTGGCTTTCTCAACATCGGACACCGGCTTTGACAACGGTGGCGCGTTTGGCAATGGATGCCGGGATGAGCAACACGGTCATAGCTGCGGCCGGTGTGGTGGGCCTGGTTGTTGTGGTCACGAAACGCTGGTGGTGGCAAGGGATTACGATCGCTGTGTCGGTAGTGGCGGCGCAGTCGGCAGCCAGGGCTCTGAAGCATATGATTCAGCGGGAGCGCCCACCGGTAGACCTGTCGGTAGTCCAGGTCGGTGCGTTCTCGATGCCGTCGACCGTGGCCGCGATGACGGCGGCTGTCGCGGTCACCGCCTATCTGGCGCTGCCCTGGCTGACGGAGCGCCGGCGCTGGATCGCGGGCCTTAGTGCCACGCTGGTCGTTTCGATCGGTATCGCGATGGTCTACCTGGGGGCGCACTGGCCGACCGATGTGCTGGCCGGATGGGGGGTGGGGGTAGGAGTCGCCGGGGTTGTCATGAGCCTGGCACGAGTCGCCTTCCGGCTACCAGCCCCTGCGCGACACCCTGTTCTGATCGCATCCGACGAAGGCATCTGATTTTGTCGAGAAGGCCGTGTCACCGCCGCGGAATACTGGCTTCGGACGCTGGAGGTCGCGTCGTCTCAGCGCGTCAACGCCGAGTTGGTGCCACGGGCGGCGCTCGTCTGGTCCCTCGGCTGCGTGTCAGCTCGAGATGCGGGCTTGGATGCCGTCGAGGAGGAAGTCGAGGCCGGTGCGGAAGGTTTGGTCGGCGTCCAGGTGAGCGCCGTCGCGTATGACCGTGGACAGCGCAGGGAATCGGCCAGTTGCGAAGGTCCGCTCCAGATAAGGCCCGAAGGCGGCCTGCCACTGCCTCTTGTCCATCCCGGTGGCCCGCTCGGCGCGCTGCTCGGTGATCTCCCGGCGCACCGCGCCGATCACGTACGCATTGACCGCGTCGACCACCGGCATGACGGTGTCCACGTCGACGCCGCCCATCGCGGCCACCACAGCCTCTCCTCTGGCCAGGGCGTGCGGCCCGAGCTGGGGCCGCCCACCGATCAGGTCGGCGAGCCATTCGTGCTGGTGAGCAGCCTGCCGGGTGGTTTCGGCAAGCGACCGTAGCACTTCTCGCCAACCGTCTCCGGCCGGCCGGATCTCGGCGTAGACCGCATCGACCATCAGGTCGAGCAACTCCTCCTTGGTGGCGATGTAGCCGTACAGCCGCATCGGCCCGACGTCCAGTGCGGCGGCAACCTTACGTAGCGACACCGCCGCCAGCCCGTCCGCGTCCGCCAGCCGGATCGCCGCTCCTACGATCCGCTGCCGGCTCAATGGGGCCGGCACCGGTCGATCCGGCGGCTCCGGCCTCTCCCACACCAACATGCCGCTGACGATACATCGCATGCTTCGATACAGTGTATTGGACAATTCAGTGTATCGAAGGGCGACCATGACCATCACCATCGTCGGAGCCGGACTGGGCGGCCTGACCCTCGCCAGGGTGTTGCACGTGAACGGCATCGACGCCGTCGTGTACGAACGTGAACTCTCGCGCGGCGCGCGTGGTCAGGGCGGCATGCTCGACATACATTCCGGGCAGCGAGCGCTGCGTGAGGCCGGCCTGATCGACCAGTTCCACGCGATCGCCCGCGGCGAAGGGCAGGACATGCGCCTTCTGGAGCCGGACGGCACCTTGCTGCTCCAGGAGGACACCCCCGACGACGCCCCGCTCGAGCGACCCGAGGTCGACCGCGCCGATCTGCGCAACCTGCTGCTGGATTCCCTCCCCGAAGACGTGGTGCGCTGGGGGCACGCGTTCAAATCCGCCGACAACGGCCTGCTGCACTTCGCCGACGGCAGCAGTGCGACGTATGACCTGCTCGTCGGCGCGGACGGCGCGCAGTCCCGGGTCCGCGCGCTGCTCACCGACGTCCGCCCGGCGCATATCGGCCAGAACGTCGTCGAGGTCGGCATTCCCGACATCGACCGCACGCACCCCGACCTCGCGGCGATGATCGGGCGCGGCAACTACTGGGTGCTCGGCAACGGACTATCCCTGGCGGCGCAGCGCAACGGCGACGGCCGCGTTCGCATCGGCCTCAGCTTCTATAACACCGCCGAGGACTGGTTCGCGACCAGCGGGATCCCGTTCGACGACCCGGCCGCCGCCCGGGCGCGGCTGATCGACCTGCTTCCCGGCTGGGACTCACGGTTCACCGCGCTGATCGCGGCCTGCGACGACACGGTCGTGCCGCGGTCGATCACCACTCTCCCGGTCGGCCTGACCTGGCCGTCGACGCCAGGCGTCACGCTGCTCGGCGATGCCGCGCACCTGATGCCGCCGGTGGGAGAGGGCGCCAACATGGCGCTGCTCGACGGCGCCCTGCTCGGTCTCGCGCTGGCCGCGCACCCGGACGACTTTCCCTCCGCCGTCAAAGAATACGAACGCGAGATGTTCGAACGCACCAGCGCTGCCGCGCGGATGTCCGCACGCATGCAGGAACTCCTGACGTCGCCGGACGCCAGCCGGAGAATGCTCGCATTCTTCCAACCTGGCTGAAATGTCACCGATAACGGCTCCTGAAGCTGTCATGCAGTGCAAAGTACGAACGACGTCGCTGGGCGTGGTGGTGTTCCGTAACACCGGGGACGTCCGACGATCTGCGGGTACAGGTCGAGGAATACGAAGTGCTGCCCGCCGATCCGGTGCCCGGCGAGCAGACGCCGGGCACCACGCAACGATTGGTCTACGCCGATCACTTCAGCCTGTAGGAGGCTGTGGGCAAATATGTCCGGGCACACCCCGGCCGTGCCCGCGGGCGACTCGCAACGGTGACCGCGCGGATCAGGCGACTGTCAGACCCGTCGGAGCTCGAAAATGCGGAACTCGCGGCCGCCGGAGAGCTCGTACTCCATCTCATAGCCGGGCCAGAACTCCACGGCCAGGTCCCAGGCCCGTTTGCGGTCCGCTCCGGTGATCTCGGTGACGGTGACCTCGAGCCGTTCGGACTTGGTCCGCACGCTGGCCGTGCTCGCCGCGCGCAGGTTCGCCGACCACACCGGATGCTTCACGCTGCCCCAATTGGACCCCAGGACAAGGAAGTTCTCGTCGTGCGGCACATACAACAGCGACGTCGTACGTGGCAGTCCGGTCTTGCGGCCCATGACGGTGATCTCGATCGACGGCAACCCCGCAACATCGAGGATCCCACGTTTGCCACCGCTCACCCGACGCACTACACGCTCCAGCCACAACACCACCGGGGCCATGCGCATGACCCAGCGTTGCGTGGCGAGCCGTCGGGCGACAGCAGGCAAGGGATTGGACACCATCCTCGAATCCTGACAGACGCCGGCACCCGACGAGCGCACTGAGACCACCCTCACTGCCTTACCCCAGAAGAGGCCCACCAAAAGTGGCGGGAGACACACTAGACGATCGGGGGTGGGCGATCGACGGCCAGCTCGGGCACGGTGCCTCGAAACCGCTCGATCTCCACTAGCGCGAGCTGACCGGTACAGCCCTGACTCAGCGGCGAGGTCCCGCGATCTGCGGTCAGCACATTCGGGTTGCCGTGCCTGCAAAAGCTGGGATCCTCGGGGTCGGGGTCGTACCAGGCGCCCGTCGACAGCTGCGCGACACCGGCGCGCACCCCGTCATCGACAACGACCCCCGCCAGGCAGCTGCCCCGGTCGTTGAAGATCCGCACGATGTCGCCGTCCCCGACGCCGCGCGCACCCGCATCGTCGGGATGCAGCCGAACCGGTTCTCGCCCACCAACTTTCGCCGATCGACTGTGCGCGCCGACATCGAGCTGACTGTGCAACTTGGTACGCGGCTGATTGGCGATCACCTGCAGCGGGAACTGTGCGGCCGCCGGCCCACCCAGCCATTCCTCCGGTTCCATCCACACCGGATGCCCCGGACAGTCCCGATAGCCGAAACTGTCGATGGTTTCGGAGAAGATCTCGATCTTCCCGCTGGGGGTGGTCAACGGGAAACGCTCCGGATCGGCACGGAACTGCGCGAACAACACCTGATCGGGATCGGGTATCGGAAGCTCGAGCGGCTCGCCGTCCCAGAACATCTGGAAGTCCGGGACTTCGTCACCGCGGTGGGTTTGCCACTCCCGATACAGCTCCCGCAACCATTCCTGCGCCGTGCGACCCTCGGCGAATTCCTTTCCGACACCGAGGGTTTCGGCCAACTCGGCAAAAATCGCATAATCGTCACGCGCCTGCCCGTGCGGCCTGGTCAGCGCGGGCATCGGAAAGAAGACCCGATCGTTCTGCCCAGCGCCGTAGTCGTCGCGTTCGATCGACATCGTCGCGGGAAGCACCACGTCGGCATGCCGGGCGGTCGCGGTCCAGAACGCATCGTGCACGACCACTGTTTCCGGGCGCGCGAACGCCGCGCGCAACCTGGCCAGATCCTGATGGTGGTGAAAGGGATTCCCGCCGCACCAGTACACGAGCCTGATGTCCGGGTAGGTCAGTGTCCGACCGTCGTAGTCGTAGTCCGCACCGGGGTTCAGCAGCATGTCAGCGATCCTGGCGACCGGGATGAACGTGTCGACACCGTTGCGGCCCTGCGGGAACTTCGGCACCGAATAGGCACGCGCAGCCTCACCGACGTGCGCCGTCGACCCGTAGCCGTGACCGAAACCGCCACCGGGCAGCCCGATCTGACCGAGCATCGCCGCCAGCACCACCCCCAGCCACAGCGGTTGCTCACCATGCTCGGCACGCTGCAGCGACCAACTCACGGTCACCATCGTCCGCGCCGCAGCCATATCGCGCGCCAACGCCCGGATCTCACCGGCAGGCAGCCCGGTGATCTGCGCCGCCCACTCCGGCCCCTTCACGACCCCGTCGCGCTCGCCACGCAGATAGCCGGCGAACCGCTCATAACCGACGGTGTACCGGTCGAGGAAATCCTGGTCCGCCAACCCCTCCGCATCCAACACCTGCGCCAACGCCACCATCAGCGCCGCATCGCTGCCCGGCCGCGGCGCGAGCCACTCGGCCTGCGCTTCGGCCGGGATATCGTCACGCAACGGGCTGATCGAGACGAACCGGCAGCCCCGCGCCCGCGCCGCACCGATCCACGTCCGCGTGTTGTGACGTGACACTCCCCCCGGAGAAACCGCCGAGTTCTTCGGCGACAACCCGCCGAAGGCCACCACCAAATCCGTATGCTCCACAAGCACACTCTTGGCCGTCGCCTGCCCTTCCAGGACCGACATATCGGCGATCACATGCGGCAACAGCACACTCGACGCACCGAGGCTGTAGCTGTTCACATGCCGCACATACCCGCCGAGACAGTTCAGGAACCGATGCACCTGACTCTGCGCGTGATGAAACCGCCCCGCACTGGCCCACCCATAAGACCCGCCGTACACCGAATCCGCACCGTACTCGCGATAGACCCGACTCAGCTCACCCGAGAGCAACCCCACCGCGGTCTCCCACGACACCGGAACAAACGGCTCGTCACCACGCCGCGCGGGCCCTGGCCCCTGTTCCAGCCACCCCCTGCGCACGTATGGCTGGTCGATCCGCGTCCGATGATGCTGCGCGGAGGCGACATTGTCGATCAACGCCATCGGCTCCGGATCACCACGCCACGGCCGCACCGAGGTCAGCCGCTCACCGTCACTACCAGCCTCGAACACTCCCCAATGCGTCAGATGCGCGGTCATCACACCACCGTAGCCCGCCAGCCAGAGCCTCCGCTTCTCCTTGATCCGCCAAATGGCCCGGAGTTCGGACACACCGGCCGATCATGAAACATGGACGACTGGTCGAGCTCGCATCCGACATCCGCCCACAGCAGGTACGCACCACCGAACCGGCCGAATACCATCGCTTGCTCCGGAACGGCCGGATCTTCCGCTGACGCGAACGAAACTCTAAGCACCGCAACGCCATTGGTTCAACCCCAGGAACGCCGTCGCCATCAACCTCGACGAACTACCCATACGGTAGGCGGCACGCCTCGACCATACCGAGCCGATCGGCAAGGTCGGGGCGCGCACGACGACCTGGACTCCGGTCAGGATTCGGACTCGACCGGCAGACCCGCTTCGGTCCAGTCCTGTATTCCGGCGCGGTAGGCACGCACGTTCGTATAGCCGAGCGCACGCAGTTTCCCGGCAACGATCTCACTGTTCTGACACACCAGGTTCGAGCAGTAGGTGACAACGGGCGCATCCCGATCCGGAAGCAGCTGGGCGGCACGGGAATCCACCTCGGCTGCTACCAGGGTGAGCGCGCCGGGCAGGTGCGCCTTCTCGTAGTAGCCGGCACCGAGGGTATCGAGCACCGTCACCGCACCCGCCTCGATCGCGGCAGCCAGTTCGGTCCGGGTGATCACTGTGGTCATGAAAATTTCCTTCCTCGACAGCACATTTACGTGCGTGCGCACACACATTATCATAAACGTGCAGGCGCACATAATGGATAGGATCACCACGTGACGAACTCCGAAAAGCACCGCCGCGCCGCCGCCGCCGCATGGTCGGCACTACTCCGCGTGCACGCACAGCTCGTCCCACAACTCGACACCGACCTGCGCCAATCCTTCGGACTACCCCTGGCCTGGTACGACGTCCTACTCGAACTCGACGGCACCGAACCACTCCGCATGACCGACCTCGGCGACCGCGTCGTCCTCAGCCGCACCCGAGTCAGCAGACTCGTCACCGAAATGCAGACCGCAGGCCTCCTCACCCGCCGAACCAACCCCGACGACGCCAGATCCGCGTTCGTCTCGATCACCGACGCAGGCCGCACCCGCCTCCGCGAATCCGCACCTCACTACCTCACCAACATCGACAAACACTTCGCCGACAAACTCGACACCGAGGAACTCACCACCCTCGCCACCACACTCGGCAAAGTCCTCGGCCCCACCCACCTCCCACTCACCACCGACAATCGCACCCGATAACCCACGACCAGGCACACCCACCGACACGCCGTTATAGTCGGTGGCGTGTCACTCGTGCAGCCCGCACTCGATCGAATACCAGAGCCCTACCGCTCCAAGGCGATCCAACATCGCGAACTGCTGAAGTTCGCCGTCGTCGGCGCCATCACCTGGTTCATCGACACCGGCGTCGTCTACACGGTCAAACTCACCGTCCTCGGCGAAAAACCACTCACCGCACGACTTCTCGGCGTACTCATCGCCACCATCGCCTCCTACATCCTCAACCGCGAATGGTCCTTCCGTACCAGAGGCGGCCGCCAACGCCACCACGAAGCCGCGCTCTTCTTCGCCATCAGCGCACTCGGTATCGGCGTCACCATGCTCCCCCAAGCCATCTCGCTCTACCTACTCGACCTCAGAGTGCCCCACGTCGGACCCGTCACCCAGGCCGTAGCCAACTTCATCACCGGCCAAATCCTCGGCGTCCTGCTCGCAATGGTCTTCCGCTTCTGGGCATTCCGCCGCTTCGTCTTCCCCGACGACCTCCACGAAGCCGAACTGCACAGCATCTGAGCACACCAGCCCCATCTGTACCTTTGATGACAAGCACACCGTGCGTCCACCCGCGGAAAGGATGCAGCCCCTTGTCGACCGGCGCAGCACACCCGAGACCATCGTCGGCCCCGCCGACCCGCCGCACCATGCAAGGAATCGGCTGATGTTCGCACGCTGGGGGAACCTCGTCCATCGCTTCCGATTCGCCGTCCTCGGCATCACCGTCGCAGCACTACTGGCCCTCAGCGGCTACGGCATCGGCCTCGAAGACCACCTCAGCTCCAGCGGACTCGACGACCCCACCTCCGAATCCGCCCGCGCGGGCCGCCTCGCCGACGAAGCCTTCGGCCGCAACCACGATGGCGACGTCATCCTGCTGTTCACCGCACCCGCCGGCAAAACCGTCGACGACCCCGCTTTCAGCACCGCGGTAGTCGACCACCTCAACCGCCTCCCCCGCGAACATCCCAACGAGATCACCGGCATCAACGGCGCCTACTGGCACACCGAAACCGGACTCAACGCAGTACAGGCCGCCACCCTGGACAAAACCACAGCCTTCGCTGCACTCGCCATCCGCGGCGACAACGACACCGACATGGTGCGGAACTTCCGAAAAGTCAAGGACGCCTTCCTCCTTCCCGGCGTCCAGGTCCAAATCGCCGGGCTGCAAGCCGTCGGCGGCACCCTCAACGACACGATCACCACCGACACCAAACGCATGGAGAAACTCGCCCTCCCCGCCGTCGCAGTGTTGCTGTTCTTCATCTTCGGCGGCCTGGTCGCCGCCGCACTACCACTGATCATCGGCGGCCTCACCGTGCTCGGCGCAGGCGGCGTCGTCCGAATCCTCACCAACTTCACCGAAGTCAACTCCTTCGTCAACGGCGTGGTATCCATGGTCGGACTCGGCCTCGCCATCGACTACGGCCTCTTCATAGTCAGCCGATTCCGCGAAGAACTCGCCGAAGGCTACGTCACCCCCACCGCCGTCCGACGCACCGTCATGACCGCAGGACGCACCGTCGTCTTCTCCGCCACCATGATCATCGCCAGCCTCGGCGGACTGCTGCTGTTCCCACAGGGCTTCCTCAAATCCCTCGCCTACGGCGCCATCGCGACCGTCTCGCTCGCCGCCCTCACCGCCATCACCATCCTGCCCGCAATCCTCGCGATCCTCGGCCCACGCGTAGACCTGCTCGGACTCAAACGATTCCGCAAAACCAAGACCGCCGACGAAGTAGAGAACGGCTTCTGGGGACGCGCTACCGGCTGGGTCATGCAACGCCCACTACGCATCGCCATCCCCCTCTGCATCGGACTTTTCCTGCTGATCCTGCCGATGAAAAACCTCGTCTTCGGCGGTATGAGCGAAAAATACCTACCCACCGACAACCCGGTCCGAACCGCCCAGCAGGACTTCGACGAACTGTTTCACCTCCGCGCAACCGATCCACTACAGCTGATCATCACCTCCGACAATTCACTCGACGTCGGCGAAGTCACGCGACGAGCCAACCAAGCACCCGGCCTCGCCCAGAAATTCGGCGTCCCGACACCTGCCCCATCGCGCCCCGGCGTCTACCGACTACAAGCTCCGCTCATCGACACTGCCAAGGGCGGGACAACCATCGAATACCTGCGCGCCATGGACATTCCCGACGGCGTCACCCTCATGGTCGGCGGCAAACCAGCAATCGAGAAAGACAGCATCGACGCCCTGCTGTACCGCATGCCCTTCATGATCGCGATGGTCCTGCTCATCACCACCATCCTGATGTTCCTCACCTTCGGATCACTGGTCCTGCCGATCAAGGCCGCACTCATGAGCGCACTCGGATTGGGCTCCACCCTCGGCATCCTGACCTGGATCTTCATCGACGGACACGGCGCAGGCCTGCTCAACTTCACCCCACAACCGATCATGGCGCCGGTGCTCGTACTCATCATCGCGATCATCTACGGCCTCTCGACCGACTACGAAGTATTCCTGCTCTCCCGCATGGTCGAGGCCCGCGCCAAGGGTGCGAGCACCAGCGAAGCCATCCGCACCGGCACCGCACACACCGGCCGCATCATCACCGCCGCCGCACTCATCCTGCTCGTCGTCACCGGTGCCTTCGCCTTCTCCGATCTCGTGATGATGCAGTACATCGCCTACGGCATGATCGCCGCGCTGTTCATCGACGCCACCATCCTGCGCATGCTCCTGGTCCCCGCGATCATGAAACTCCTCGGCGACGACTGCTGGTGGGCACCGGCCTGGATGAAACACATCCAGCAGAAGATCGGCCTCGGCGAACCTGTCCTCGACGATGAACGCCCCGGCACCAGCGATCTGCACGACCTGGTGAAATCCACACCGATCACCGACCCGGTCACCATGAAACTCCCCGTCGCCAGCGCAGCACGTTCTGAGCACGTCTGACAGCGCCCCGCGCCGAAACCGCTCGACAGCGCCGTCCACGGAGGTACGCTCACCGCCGGAAAGCGTCACCGCCGGCCACCGGACCGAAGGACGACCACCGATGAGCAGCCCCCGCCTCGAAGTCGAATACGCCGATCCGACGCCGCTGCAGGCGCGCATCGACGCGCACCGGAAATACTCAGAGAAGCCCGATGACCCCGGCACCGACGTGCTCGCCGCGATCGAGCTGACCGGAACCGAGCACCTCGCCGACATCGGCTGCGGCGATGCCCGATTCCTCGCAAACCTCGCCGCACGCGGACACCACGGCCCACTAATCGGCATCGACACCTCACCCGCCATGGTCGCCGCGGCCGCGGCCATCCCTGGCGTGCAAGCGGTGCTCGCCTACGCCGAGCAGATCCCCTTCGACGACAACACCTTCGACGTGGTCACCGCACGGCACATGCTCTACCACGTGCCCGACCCGAGAGCCGCCCTCGCCGAGTTCCGACGCGCCACCAAGCCGGGCGGCGCTGTCGCCGTCGTGGTGAACCACCCCTACACCTGTCCGCGCGCCGCGGAACTGATCGCCGCCCATGCGGGCAGCTACGGCATCACCACCACCGAAGCCTTCACCGCAACCGTCGATTCCGACACGCTTCCCGCGATGATGATCGACACCTTCGGCACCGTCCGGATCCACCGCTCCGACAACGCCCTCGTCTTCGATGCCGCCGCACCGCTGATCCGCTTCGCCGAAGCATTGTTCGGCTTCCACGGCGTTACCCCCGATCACCCCCAGCGGCAAGCGATCCTGGCCGACATGAGTGAAGACATCGAGGATTGGTTCGCCCATCATCCCGGCCAGAGCTGGCGCGATCCCAAGGGATACATCGTGGCAACCGCGACAACATAGCGCGCCACCGCTCTCCTTGCAGCTTTTGTTCAGCGATAGCGGAGGTATGTCGGGATGGTGTGTTGTCGTGTTGGTTGAGAGGGGAGTGAGATGCGTAGATGCGCATATCTACGTAGGGTAATGTTTTATTGAGCTGATCTATGCCCGACTCCGGTTCCTGCACGAGGTTGTTTACCAACGATCGAATCAGCTGGACTCACAGAAACTCGCCAACGTTCCCACCTCAGGCTCGATCTGTCCGCTCCCTCCCCCGACAGGCCCCCGCACGGCTCTATGCATTGCACCTCCCCTGGCCCAGCCAACCGGATGACAGGGATTTGCCCACCGAGAACGGTCGCCCCTGCCCCAGCAGGCTCGACGATCCCCGCTGCCGCATCCACTGCACCGAAGCAGACGGCACCACCTCAGCGCCGGCCCCTGACCGAAAGCTACGAATGGGGCTCCTGCACATCCAGATTCGGCCTTCATCGACTGCAATCGTGCGTCGTGTGCACCATTGCACCGATTGCCGCTTCATGTGATTCGTCAGCGTGGGTGTGTCGACTGGTCCAGCACCGGCAACGAGATTATGCTGACTTCGCCGTGGGACGTGGCGGCGTCCACGCGGCGTACGGGGAAGCGGCCCGCCCGGCTCCGCACACGCGGCGCCGGGCGGGTCAACTCGACCGATCCGGAGCCGCCGGCCTGCTGTCCTCAGCATCCTGGTCACCCTTGGGGCTCACCGCCGAACACCTACTCGATGCCGGCAAAGTTTGCCGCACGAACGAGGAATACTTGCCGCGAAGCATTGCAGTCGCCGAGGACGGAATACCGGGGGCAATCATGATCGAACTCGTGTTGGTGGCGGTCATCGTATTCGAAGCCGCTGGTCTGGTGGCGTTGTCGGTGTTGCTCGTCCGCAGCCGGCGCCAATTCGAGGCGTTGCAGCGGAAGGTCGACTCTCGATCGCTCTGGATGAACGGTAGTCGCGAGGCGGTCAAGACCGTGTGGGAAACCGCGAATCTGGTGCGAAAGAAGGGGTTTCGTGGCGCGGTTCTGAGCTCGGTCGAGGAACTGGCGGACTGGGCCCAAGTCGAACGCCCTGACCTCGCCCGGCTGACTCCGGACGGCCACGTCGTGATCGCGTTCTCCGATATCGAAGGTTCCACCGCCCTCAACGAGCGGCTCGGTGATCGCGTCTGGGTCAAGCTGCTCGACCGCCACGACAGGATGATCCGCAACTTCGTCACCGAGCACGGTGGGCACATTGTGAAAAGCCAGGGGGATGGCTTCATGATCGCCTTCGCCCGCCCGGAGCAGGCGGTGCGGTGCGGGTTGGATTTCCAGAGTGCACTCGGCAACGGGGTCAAACCCATCGGTACCGAGCGGGTTCGCGTGCGCATCGGCATTCACATGGGTAAATCGGTCCGGCGCGGCGATGACCTGTTCGGACGAAATGTCGCGATGGCGGCGCGGGTGGCCGGCCAGGCCGACGGCGGCGAAATCCTCATCAGCGCAGCGGTCAGAGACGCCGTCGACGGCGAACCCGACATCGTCGTCGAGCAGGGGCGCGAAGTAGAACTGAAAGGTTTTCGCGGCACCCACCACCTCTACCCGGTCGAACGGGCGTGACTCGGCGCTCGCGCCATCCTCAGCCGGCCGAGCAGATCCCCGCGCCGAGACCAGGCCCCGCCGAGCGCGCGAACAATCGTTGCGGGTGGAGATCACCGATCGTTCGAAGCGACCGGCCGGGCCGGTAGCGGTCGAGGAGTTGTTGCTCCTGGTATCGGCCGACGGCGATGTGCCAGTTCAGAATTCCCGCCATCCAGTCCTGCAATTCGGCCGCGCGCCGATCGATGACTCGGCGGGTGGATTCGTCGAGACCGTGTTCCTCGTACAGGCGAGGCAGTTCGTCGGCGACCACGTGTTCGAACTGACGCATGCGAGCGGTCAGGAGTTTGTCGACGATCTCGACCCCTTGATCTCTGTTACAGCCGAAAAAGTTCTGCATCACGCGCACAGCATTGTGGAAGTCGCCTTCGAATTCTGTCTCCTTCTGATAGGAGAACACGTCGTTGACCATCGTCGCGTAGTCGCCGGCCGTATTCTCCAGGTCCCTGATCGTCTGTGTCGCATAGATTTCCGGCGGAACGAGATCATCGTGCGACAGTCTCGACAGTGCCATGGTGAGCTCCGACCCGAAGGTATGTCTGCGCATCTCCACGTAGTCGATCGGATCCGGGATTCGGTTCAGCACGGTGTTCGCGATCTCCCACTCACATGCATCGAGGAACTTCACGACAGCGACCCGAAACGCTGACTTCTGGTCGACTGTCATGTCTGCCGTCGTCCGTTGCCAACAATCGGCAAGCGCCGATTCCATCGGACCGACGGTCGCGGGGGCCCCGGCCGAATCGATCGGCATGCAGGCCAACAGTCGCCGCCCCTGTAGCTTCGCGGCGACAATGTCTTTGTCCCGGCCGAACACAGTTGGGTAGTAGTCGTCGACATAGGTTCCCCAGGCCAGCCAGGAAGCCGACAAGTCCAACTCGGCGGGCGTCGCGTCGGGATCGAGACCCGCAGA
This sequence comes from Nocardia sp. CWNU-33, assembly GCF_046764895.1. Lineage (NCBI taxonomy): Bacteria > Bacillati > Actinomycetota > Actinomycetes > Mycobacteriales > Nocardiaceae > Nocardia > Nocardia sp. CWNU-33. Next base: position 118,247 of record NZ_JBKOQN010000024.1, read on the forward strand.
ACAGAGGGCGAAATCGCCGTCACGCAGATCCTGCTCGCGCCACAGACCAGGACCTGTCACACCGGCCACCGGGTCGAAGAAACCCATGCCACACGCCCAAGCCACCAGGTTCTCGCGCGCGGTGTCCAGATGCGGATTCAACTGAACCGCGTAGGGCATGTAGAACTGCGGCAGCGGCGTGGGGCCGACCGACTCGCGGTGGGGATGAAGGAAGCTCCTCGACCTACCGAGTCCCAGCCGCCCGGCGAGGGGCGCGATGAAGGCAGAGGTACCGAGCCCCCGAGGTTTCAGCAGCATGGCGAGCGGGTTGGTCGAGGCGCGAACACCGTTGCTGTTCATGTATCGACTCGAGCGCAGATGCCATTCGTGACCACCGGATTGCCAATCCTGAAGGCCCTTGGTGTATGCCAGCACGGCCGCTTGCTCCCGCGGACCGACACCGAGTTCCGTGAAGAGCATGGGCAATTCGGTCACGGCGGTGTGCTCGAACTGCTGCACACGGGAGGTCAGCAGATCGTTGATGAGATCCACGGCCTGTTGCGTCCCGTAGTCGAAAAACCGCTCGACCACAAGGATCCCATTGGCGTTCTCCCCCTCGTTCTGGACTTCGCGTTCGTAGGAGAAAATGTCGTTTCGCAGGTGCACGCCGTCGGAGAAGGTGTCGCGCAGTACCTTCAGCGGGCGGGTTCCCGCCAGTTCGGCGGGGATCTCCGCGCCGATGGCGTGCTCGACAAGATTGGCCGACCACGGTGCGCCGCCGACCTTTCGCCGCATCTCGATGTATTCGATCGGATTGGCGATTCTGCCCTCGGATATGTTGGCCAGCTCCCATCGTGATTCCTCGAGCAGCGCCCTGGTCGTCGCCACGAATCGCCGCCGCCAGTCGACCGACATGGTCGGCACCGTGCGATCCCACAGATCTGCGAGTCCGAGCTCCACCGGGTTGGTCGGCTCCGGCGTCGCGCCACCCGCGATCGGCATGAAGTCCCGCAGTCGCTCGAGGTAGTGCCTGGCGCCCGCAGTGTCCTTGGTGCGCTTGAACAACTCGAGGAAATGGTCGTCGAAGTAGAAGACCCAGACATACCAGTCGGTGATCAGATCCAGTTCGGGCCCGTCGCACTCGGGATGGGTGTACGCGCACAGCAGACCGTAGTCGTGACGCTCGAGATCATCCTCGTCCCAGATGTGTCGCCCCTCTTGCGGTTCGAAAAAGCCCATCTCGGCGGCCCACTGCCTGGTGTGGGCGCGTGCGCCGTCGACGTGCGGATTGAGCCGCGCCGGATACGGCATGTAGAACTCGGGCAATTCGAATGGCTGCATGAGGTCTCCTCGGACGGGCGACGTGTCGGAATCAGGAGGCGGTACCGGCATGGGTGGCTTCCGGCAGCGGGCGTGCGGCTGCCACCAACGCATGGGGTCGGTGATCTTCACTCGCGGTCGGCCGGTCGAGGCGCCATCAGTACGCTCCGCCCTATCGATGGAGTGCCGGCCCGCACGATCTATCCCGGCATAGCGCCGAAGTGATTGCACGAGATCGTCTTCGGAGAAGATCGCACCCACCGGGCAGGCGTCGACGCAACTTCCGCAGTCGATGCAGGTGACGGGGTCGATGTAGACCATTTCGGCGGTGGCGAACTCGGGCTGGTCCGTTGTCCGCCGGATGCAGTCGACCGGACCTTCGGCGATGCAGCTCGCGTCGTTGCAGCACGGCTGGTGATCACATACGCCATGACTCCGGCCTTTCACTTGGTGCGCGCTATGGCGTCATCGGCGATGTGGCGCATGGCTTGGATCACCGCTGTGGCAAAGGGGGCTTTGTCGAGCACGCGGTTGGCTTCGGCCCACCGGGCTCGGATCATCCGGTGGACGGTTTCCTTGGCGGTGGCGGCAACGATGTCCCGGCATATGGCCGCACCTCGATCATCCAGTTCGGGGTCGCCGAGCAGGGCGTGTAGGCGTGCGGACTGTTCGGCGTCTGCGCGCTCGAGAGCAATCGCCATCAGGACAGTGTGTTTGCCGTCGCGCAGGTCATCGAGATTGGACTTGCCGGTGCGTGCAGGGTCTCCGAACACGCCCAGCAGATCGTCTTGCAATTGGAAAGCTTCACCGAGCGGTCGGGCATAGCTGGTAAGGGCGTCGTGAACCCGCGCGCCCGCATCGGCGATCGCGGCACCGAGCTGCAGTGGGCTCTCGAAGGTGTAGGCGACGGTCTTATGACGGATGATCTGCAGCGCGCGCTCGATGTCGTTCGAAGGCCGGCCGGTGGCGAGCAAATCAAGGTATTGCCCATACATCACGTCGCTGCGCATCGCGTCGACGACCATGCGCGCTGCGGCGCGTTGCGTGGCCGAGAGCTCGGCGGTGTTCAGCAGTTCGGCCGACCAGACCAGCGCGAGATCGCCGAGGACGATCGCAGCGTCCGCGCCGAACCTGCTCGGATCGGGTCGGTCGTTGTAGAGCTCGGCCAACGCGCGGTGGACTGTCGGTCTGTCGCGGCGCGTATTGCTGTTGTCGATGATGTCATCGTGGATCAGGACCGCTGCGTGGAACATCTCCAGCGACGCCGCGGCCTTGATGACGAACGCGGGCGGCTCCGCACTGCCGCCCCCGGCGTACCAGCCGAGAACGCACAGCAGCGGCCGGATCCGCTTGCCGCCCGCAAACAGAAAGGTATGCAGCGCGCGAGTGATCTCCTCGGGTAGCCAAAGTGCCCCGGCGGTGCGGGCCTTGTCGCGCAGAAAATCCCCCAACGCGGCATCCACCTGTCCGCGGATGGCCTGCAGATCGAGCGGTTCAGCGATTTGCACAGATGCGGTCACGGTGTTGTCCCCGTTTCGTGGAGGTCTGCCTGTTGGGTGAGGGCGAGCGCTTCCTCGATCAATGCGTCGACGATGAGGTGCTCGGGGACGGTCCGGATGATCCGGCCTCCGACGAAGATCTGCCCCTTGCCGTTGCCCGAGGAGACGCCGAGATCGGCCTCGCGCGCCTCGCCGGGACCGTTGACAACACAACCCATTACGGCGACCCGCAACGGATGCGGGAAACCTTCGAACGCGGCTTCGACACGACTGGCGAGCCGATGGATATCGACCTGGACGCGGCCACAGCCGGGGCAGGAAACGATCTCCAGTTTGCGTGGGCGTAGTCCGAGGGACTGCAGGATGTGATTGCCTGCCTTCACTTGATCGGCCGGCGGCGCGGAGATCGAGACCCGGATCGTGTCCCCGATTCCTTCCGACAACAGGATCGCGAACGCGACAGCGGATTTGACGGTTCCCTGGAACATCGGACCGGCCTCGGTGACGCCGAGGTGAATCGGATAGTCGCAGCTCTCGGCGAGGAGCTGGTTGGCGAGGATCATGGTCTGCGGGTCATGGTGTTTCACGGCAATTTTCAGATCCCCGAAGCCGTGCTCCTCGAACAGCGCCGCCTCCCACAGCGCCGATTCCACCAGTGCTTCAGCGGTCGCGCAGCCATGCTTGGCCAGCAACCTCGGGTCGAGGGAACCCGCATTGACCCCGACGCGGATCGGTATTCGGGCTGCCGATGCGGCCCGGGCGATATCGGCGACACGGTCGTCGAACTTCTTGATATTGCCGGGATTCACCCGAACGGCGGCGCAGCCCGCATCGATGGCGGCGAACACGTAGCGCGGCTGGAAATGGATGTCGGCGATTACCGGCAGCGGCGATCGCGCCACGATCGCCGCTAAGGCTGCGGCGTCATCCGGGGTGGGCACTGCCACCCGGACCAGGTCGCACCCCGCGGCGGTGACCTCCGCGATCTGCTGCAGTGTGGCGTCGACGTCAGCGGTGCGAGTAGTGGTCATGGTCTGGACGGAGACCGGCGCACCGCCGCCGACCGGGACTCCACCGATGTTCAGGCGTCGAGTGCGCCGCCCCACCGGCGGTATGGGCGGGCCGAGATCTGCGGTGGTCATCCGCGCGCCTCCTGATTTCGACTCGAATGGGCCGCACAGGCCCGCAGCACGGCATCGACGATCCCGTCCGCGGCGAGCCCGCTCTCGGCCGGGGTGTCACGGCGGCGACCGTGCGGCAGGCAGCGTGCCGGTAGGCCGATGCCGAAACTCTTTGTGGTGCTGTTTGTTTCGGAATTCGCCTCGGTCAGCGCGGTCTGCACCCCACCCGCACGGGCGCCGTCCTGGACCGTGATCACGAGACGATGCCTGATGGCCGGCTCGACCACGCCGAGGTTCGAGCCGAGTTGTCCGCCGACGGCCGTGACGATGTCGATGACGAGTCGGCGGACCTGTCTGGCGAGCGCGGCCAGCAGCACCGGCGGCATTTGTCGCACATCGTCGGGCTGCCAGAAGTGCGCAAGAGCGCCGGGCCCGAGCACCGCAGCGGACGAGGCGGCGGCAATGGGCACCTGTGCTGTCATGACCGGCGCCTGACGGGTGTCGGGGCTGCGAAGGCGATGTCCTCCACGGCGGTACGGTGCTCACGGACCGTGACCGGGCCCATCGAGCGCAAAGCATCGATAACCTCGTCGACCAATCGCTGCGGCGCGGAAGCCCCCGCGGACAGACCGATCACCGTCGCCTCCGTGAGCCACTCCGGGTCGATCGCGGCAGCGTCTTCGATCAGATACGCCGGAATACCGTGTCGCTCGGCGACCTCGACCATGCGCTGCGAGTTGGACGAATTGGTAGAACCGACGACCAGGACGAGGTCACTGCGTCCGGCAATCGCCTCGACCGCATGCTGCCGGTTGGTGCTGGCGTAGCAGATGTCGGCGCTGCCGGGACCGCGGAGCTGCGGAAAGCGTTCGTGCAGCGCCCGTACCGTGCGTTCGGTCTCCTCCACCGACAAGGTGGTCTGGGTGAGGTAGGCGATCGGCGCTCCGTCCGGGATCTGCAGCGCGGCAACATCATCGGGACTGTCGATAACCACCGTCGATTCCGGCGCTTCCCCGAAGGTCCCCTCGACCTCTTCGTGCCCGGCATGCCCGACGAGCACGATCGTGTCGCCGCGCGCGGCGAAGCGTTTGGCCTCGGTGTGGACCTTGGTGACCAGCGGGCAGGTGGCGTCGACGACCGTCAGCCCACGCTCCGCGGCTTGTCGGCGAACCTGTGGTGAAACACCGTGCGCAGAGAACACCACTGTCGCGCCACGCGGAACCTCATCCAGCTCCTCGACGAATACCGCGCCGCGGCCGGCGAGATCGTTCACCACGTGCGCGTTGTGCACGATCTGCTTGCGGACATACACCGGCTCGTGCCGGTCGGTGGCAGCAAGCAGATGTTCCACCGTCTCGATCGCGCGCTCGACGCCGGCGCAGAACGACCGTGGCGCGGCCAGCAGTACTGTCCGGTGCCTCGACATCGACATCGGCATCAGCTTCTCGCCGCGGCGGCGTCGACGTGCTCCATAATCCCGATGGCGTCGGGGACCAAGATCGCCACCGAGTCGTACGAGGTGACCAGATACTGCAGGACGGCGCGGTCGTCGACGCCCATGAAACGCACGTTGCGCCCGGGTTCGTACTCATCGGGCAGACCGGTCTTTCGAAGTGCCGGATCATCGAAGCCGCGCGGTACGGGAATCTCCGTCAGCGTCTCGGGAACGACTCGCACCTGGTCGGCGCCGGGCTGGATGAACGACACCCGCCCCTGCCCGGTGCGCACCGTGAGCCGGCGGTTGACTCGGTACGTGCCGTCGGATTCCTCCACCCAAGGAAGTTGCCGCACCAGCCACCGGGAGGTGATTCCGGCCATTTGCGGCGGAGTCTTCGTGGTGGTGGCCAGATTTCGGGCCGCAGCGGTACTCAGGGAGTGCTGTCCGACTCGCCGAGCAGAAGCGTCGGGCTCGTCGGTGACGGTCATTTCGGGATCAATAGCCATAGCGGCACCTTTTCGCGGTGGTGGGTTGTTCGCCGGCGGCCGAACACACTCGACGGCCCGAGCACGGAGCCTGTCATGATTCTGTGGCCGAGAGCGGAATTCGACCACGCGACCATTCTAATATCGACGACAGTGCGGAACAGTGTTGTTTGCCAACATCTTTCACGTATTCAATGAAATGTCGACAATCCTCTCCGAAGCAATAAGAATCGCCACCTCCGCCGAATGCCGAGGCGTCGACTAGTTAATACGCCGTCTATCGATCTCTACGTTTCACCAGGTGAGCCAACGCCATCAGATCATCGGCCGAGGTTTTTTCGGGCAGCGCATCGATTGCCGCCCGCACCCGTTGGTCAGCATGCTGCTGCGTCAGTTCTTTCGCACCGACACGATCAATGAGAGCCGTTGCGCGGATAACGTCTATCGAGGCCGAAGTCGGGCCGCGCCGATAGATGTCGGCCAGCTCGGCCGCCGCGCCATTGTGCATGGCAAGCGCAACGACGACAGGTAGCGACAGTTTGTGGCGCGCCAGATCATTGGCGGACTTTCCGGTGCGTGCCGGATCACCCCAGATGCCGATGACGTCGTCGACGAACTGGAAGGCCAGCCCCAGTTGCCGCCCGAATTCGTCCATCGCTGTGATCGTGGCGGCATCGGCGCCCGCGCACATCGCGCCGAGGGCGCACGCACAACCCATCAAGGCGCCCGTTTTGCCCATCGCCATGTGCAAGTAGTCGTCCACATCGATCCGCAAGCTCGACTCGAAGGCACAGTCTTCGTTCTGACCTCGGCACATCTCGATCACGGCCGCCTCCAGCCTGACAACCGCAGCGGCCGCCATCGCCGCAGGCAGACTCGTCGCCAACAATCTGGCCGCCTGGGCATGCAGCGAATCACCGAGCAGGATGGCGTCAGAAATCCCCCAGGTCGCCCACACCGCGGGACGCCCACGCCGCAGCCGGTCGACATCCATGACGTCGTCATGCAGCAGGGAGAAGTTGTGCACCAGCTCGACTGCTGTCGCGGCGTGCAGCGCGTGCGCATTCACGCTGCCCACCGCGGCTGCTGTACAGAGGGTCAGCGCCGGACGCAGCGCCTTCCCTGGTCTGGTTCGCGTCGGCGTCCCCGACGCGTCCCACCAGCCGAAGTGATAGCCGGCCATGAGACGCAAAGGATCAGGCAGTGCCTCGACCGAATCCCGCAATAGCGGTTCGCACATCCGTCGGGACCGCGCCAAGATTTCCCCGGCTCGATGATGTAAGGATGCCGAATTTTTCGCGGTCGTCATCCAGACCCCCTCCCTCCCATGTAATTTATGGCCGGCGATCGGTGCCGGTGTCACAACGGATCAAGCCAATAAATACTCGAGCGATCAACGTTCGCGACGCATGATTCGATAACAGAAGGGCCGCTCGATAAATCGAGTCGGCTATCCGCATCGAGGTGGCGATCTATGGGACATGACGTATCGGTAAGGCTGTGCAACCAGTTCGATGGAGCTCCTACACCGGACCGGACGGCCCGGCGCCTGTCACCAACTGCGTTATGTAGACCGAGCTCCAATTCTAGTGTTCGAACGAGCACCGGTACAGCCCTTACGGGCGAGTAAGTTTCGACCTCTCGAATCAGGCAGACTCCGGATTATAGTGAGCACCAACTACTTCCGTGGATGAATTGCACAGATCGTTCCGAAAACCATCGGATCGCTTACGACCAAGCGAGTTTCCCGACTCGACGATCGTGACGCGCCGAATCGGAGTACACCAGCGTCCGGTCGATGGCGTCGAAAAACATCCACATGTCGGCTCGACCCGAAGAGGCCGCACCCCTCGCCCAACTCCTGAGGCTCAGTGATCGAGCTCGGAGGAAGACCCCTATCAACCCGTGTCGCCGGCGAACGGCGCCTGTGCACAACCGGGGCCCAGCGCCCAGACCGCTGTAGCGCCGAACATCTATGTGAGGAGCGTGCCCAGATGACCGAGGCACCCGAAACGATGCGCGCGGCGGTATTGGACGCACCCGGACCGCCCGAGGCGCTGCACTTGCGTACCCTGCCGATACCGACTCCACAGCGCGGTCAGGTGCTGATCCGCGTCCGGGCATTCGGGCTCAATCGTTCCGAGTTGCATACCCGGCTCGGGCCGGCCGAGGGGGTGACCTTTCCGCGTGTGCTCGGGATCGAAGCCGTTGGCGAGGTCGCGGCCTGCCCAGGTGGCGAGTTCGAGGCCGGGCAGCAAGTCGCCGCGATGATGGGCGATATGGGGCGCACCTACAACGGCGGCTACGCGGAATACAGCTGTGTCCCTGTCGCACAGGTCATTCCGTTCAGCAGCGACCTGGACTGGGCCACGCTGGGTGCGGTGCCGGAAATGCTGCAGACGGCCTACGGCTCGCTCACGGTCGGCCTCGACGCCCGGCGCGGCCAATCGATCCTGATCCGCGGCGGCACCTCCTCGGTGGGGATGGCCACCGCAATTCTCGCTGAACAGCGCGGCATGACCGTGCTCTCGACCACCCACAATCCGGCCAAGGCCGCAGCGCTGACGGCCATAGGCGTCGATCATGTCCTCCTCGACACCGGTGAGATCGCGAAGCAGGTGCGCGAGCTTACCGACGGCGGCGTCGATACCGCACTGGAGCTCGTCGGCACGCCGACCCTGCCCGACACGTTGCGCGCCAAGCGATTTCACGGCGTGGTCTGCTTTACCGGCATGCTGTCGAATCAGTGGACCGTCGAAAACTTCTACCCCATCGGCTATCTCCCGCGCGGCGTCCGGCTCGCGGCCTACGGTGGCGACGCGGGCGATCTGCCTGCGGAAGTCCTGCAGAGCTTCCTGGACACCGTCGCCTCCGGCACGGCACAGGTTCCCCTCCACTGTTCCTTCACCCTCGACCAGATCCAGGAGGCGCACGCCTACCTGGAATCGGACCGCGCCACCGGAAAACTCGTCGTCACCACCTGACACCCTGTGGATGCCGCGCGCATGTTCAGCGTGGCGGGTTCCACGGGATCAAGACGATCTTTCCCCGGACCCGGCCGGACTCGCTGAGTTGATGAGCTTTTGCGACCTCCGACAGGCTCATCACCTGGTCTATCTCGACGCGGAGTTCGCCACGTTCGACAGCGGCCGTGATCTCCTCCAGACCGGTGCCCGACGGCACGACATAGTGGCGGCGATACCGAGGGTCGGATTCGGCATCGTTGCCCTGCGCATCGATGAGGCGACCGCCCGGAGCCAGCACCGGCAGTGAGCGCGAGCCGTATTCCCCGCCGACGAGATCGAGCACTACGTCGATGTTCTGGACTGCAGTGGCGAAATCGGTTGTGGTGTAGTCGATCAGCTCGTCTGCCCCGATGTCGCTGAGGAATTCGTGGTTGCTGCCGCGGGCGGTGCCGACCACATGCGCGCCGCGGGATTTGGCTATCTGTACCGCAAGATGGCCGACCCCACCCGCAGCCGCGTGCACGAGCACCCGCTGGCCCTGGCGGAGATCCGCGAGGGCCTGCCAGGCCGTAAGCGCGGCGGTCGGCAATGCCGCCGCGCGCACATGATCGAGGGTCGCCGGTTTGGCAGCAAGGGCAACCTCCTGTACGACTACATATTCGGCGTACGCACCGAATCGACCCAACACCATGCCGTGCACCTCGGCGCCGAGCTGGAATCGCGTCGTGCCCGGACCGAGCTCTTCGACGACTCCGGACACATCGAAGCCAAGAGTGAACGGCGGATCTCCGAGTTCGCGGATCAACCCCGACCGCACCTTCCAGTCCGCCGCGTTCACCGCGGTCGCGGCCACCCGGACCAGCACCTCGCCCGCCCCTGGTCGAGGCCGATCGACCTCCACCGTCTCGAGAACTTCGGGACCGCCGTAGGTCTTCTGTGTAATTGCCAGCATGCCCATGATTCTCACGCGGTCTAGTATCAACTGGGAAGAAGGCACCTTTTCGATACCGAGGTACCCAATGGAAACTACCTGGGACTGGGAACCCTCCCCGAACCTGGTCGAAAGCTACCTCCGGCACTGCCCGGCGCGGGATGTGCTCAGCGTCCTCGCGGACAAATGGGTGCTGCTGGTGCTCGGCGTACTGCGCAAGAGCGAGGGGCCCGTACGGTTCAACGACCTGCGTCGCCGCCTCGACGGCATTACCCAGAAGATGCTCACCAAGACCTTGCGCGGTCTGGAACGCGACGGCCTCGTCCGCCGCGACGTGTATCCGACAGTCCCGCCCCGTGTGGAGTATTCGCTCACCGAACTCGGCGCCAGCCTCGGCGAACTCAGCCACGCCATGGGCATGTGGTCGCAGCAGCACCACATCGAAATCCTCACCGCACGTGAGGATTTCGATGCGAGGGCGGCGCGGGAGCCCGAGCCGCTCCGTTAACGCAAGCGCGCAGCGAGCCGGGTAGCGTTCATGTAGGCGATGGCTTCGATCGACACCATCGGATTCACACCGGATGCGGTGGGGAAACAGGATCCATCCGCGACAACGAGATTCGAGTAACCCCACACCACACCATCGGGGTCGGTGGCCGAATCCGCCGCGGATCCACCCATCCTGGCCGAGCCCATGATGTGCAGCGCGCCCATCGCGCACCGACCGGGGTCGTAGCCCGCACTGTGGCACTGGGCGACGAATTCGTCGTAGGAACCGTGCACCCCCGGCTCGTATGCCGGCCCCGCCTGATGTCCCGAGGAGATTCGCCGCGCTCCCGCAGCTTCGAGAAGCCTCGCCGCGCCTTCGATTCCGGCGTGCATGTGTTTTTTGTCGTACTCCGACAATCGGTACCGGACCACTGCTTCGCCATCGCGATCGGTCGACACCTTGCCGTGGTCACGGTCGCGCGTGATGACCCCCACTGCGACGGTGTGCGCGAGATTCAGCATGGCATCGCGATGCTGAGCGCCACCACTCCAATTCATGAAGCCCACCGACATGGCCGGCGTCATGGGCCCGGTCTCGTAGATGACGCCGTAACCCGCGCCGTCCAGGTCAGCATGCTGCGTCGAGTAGCGGGTCTGCATGCCGCCTTCCCACGGCCGTATCTCTTCGTCGAACGTCCCGAACACCGCGGTGGCCGGGTGCAAACGCAGGTATCGGCCGATATTTTTGCCGGTGATGCCGGATCTGCCCAGCAACGCGGGTGTCTGAATCGCGCCCGCGGCAACGACAACAGCGCGGGACCTGATGGTGATCGACTTTCCGTCGGTGGTGACGGCTTCGACACCGGCCGCGGAACCATTGTTCACCATGATCTTTCGCACATCGGTGCCGATCAGGATGCGCGCGCCGTTTTCGGCGGCGTCGGCCAGCCACGTCTTCACGACAGATTGTTTGGCGCCGATCCGGCAGCCGAACCCGCAACGACCGCACTCGATTCCAGCATCACAATTGCGGACATTGCGCGGCATCGCATCGATATGCCATCCGAGCTCGGTCGCACCGCGCTCCAGCACAGTGTCGCGGGCGGAGATGGCGGAATGGTCGCGATTCACCGAGATCCTGCGCTCCACCGCGTCCAACGCCTCGGTGAACTCGTCGGCGGCAAACTGTTTGGCGCCCAGGCTCGCCCATTCGTCGCGCACCGAGTCGGGTGTGCGGAACGACGTGGTCCAGTTGACGACGGTACCGCCACCGAGGCAGGTGCCTGCCACGAGACCGAGTTGCCCCTCGGCAGTGGTGGCCGGACCGGGAGCGTACAAACGCAGCAATCCGTCGAGCTCACCGGAACCGAAGTTCGCGTCGTCGTAATAGCCGCCACGTTCGACGACCACCACTGCCAGACCGGCCGCGGCAAGCACCCCGGCCGCGGTCCCGCCGCCTGCGCCGGACCCGATCACCACGACGTCGCAATCCAGGGTGGTGTCCTCGGTCGGCTGCACCGGCCGCAATCCTGGGGCGGGCGCGTCGGGCAGCGGTCCCGGCGGCGGCGTGAATCCCATTCGCTCCCAGGCGGGATGGATGCCCGTCGGCCCGGAGGCCACGTAGTAGGCCGTGACTGCCGCGGACTTCAGCGCCTGGAACAACGCGCGCTTACGAGCGATACGGGAGCCACCGAGGCCGAGCAGTGCCTGCTCACGGTCCTGCGGCGTCAGGGAGGAGAAGCGGCGCGCGCCGCGGCCAGTGAGTAGACCGAAGGTGCGGGAATCCCAGGCATTCAGCAACAGGTCGAAAGCCTTCCCGTCGGGCGCACTCGGATTGCGCTCGAGCAACTGCTCGACGACATCGACCGCGCCTATCTGCGTCGCGGACGGCAGCTCGGCCCCGTCTCCCGGTGTGAAGGTATCGCAGATGAGGCCGAGCGTGGCTCGCTGCTTGGCAGTCAATGGCATGACGAGAAGCATATTGCCCAACTGACTCAATGGCTGCAAAAGCGTTCCCAAAGACGGCGGCGCACATGTCGTTACGACAGTGACTCGGGCAACCGCACCGCGGTCGCCCGAGTGACACGTGGGCACGGCGTCAGCTGAACCGGCTCCGCTCGAATTCCCGATTGAGCACTCCTGAACGGAATGCCTCGACCTCCGCCGCGCTGAAGTGCAGTTCCACGCCGTCGACCGGCTGCGGTGCGGCAGCATCCGCACTGAATACGTAGACGCCGTCGTCGTGTCGCGTGGTCAAGTACAGGTCAGCTCGCCCGGCACGTAGGCCCTCCTGAAAAGCGTCGAACTGCTGATCGGTGAAATACAGCAGCTGCTCGCCGGGCAGGGCCGCATCCAGGCCGGCGTGCTCGGCGGCCAGTTTGTCGTCCCAGACGGCGGTCCAGCCGTCCCGGCGGGCAACTCGGACGCAGTTCTGGTTGGGTGAACTGGCCGCAGCCTTGATGAATTCGCCAATAGTGAAGGTCGGCTCCATTGTCGTTCCTTTCTACGGGGTAAAGCTGGGGCGGCACAGGGACTCACGAGTCCTTGCCCGCCCCGTGTTACGGCATATAGCCGACGGCGGCGAAATTACACGGCCGCGCCGGATGATCGACATCGACGGCTAGGTTCTGTCTCGAAGTGAGTGAATGGGGTGGCTCCGCGCAGCGGTGCCACCCCATCAGCGTGCTCGATGGAAGCTGTTGCCCGCGTTGGTATATGGGTGAGGTCTCCGGTATTTCGGATTAGCG